>DATCUG010000044.1:0-2288 GCA_036567525.1 Streptosporangiaceae bacterium
CGCGCGCGGCGGCCAGCGGTGACCGGTCCCCGGCGTGGGCCAGCCGGGCCGCCTTGAGTTCGTCCAGGGTTCGCGCGGCGGCGATAGCCGCCAGCGCCTCATCCCGGGTGCGGGCGACTTCCCCGGCGGACAGGGCGGTCACCTCCACCGGGTCGTACTGCTTGTTCGGTGCGGACATGGCTCTGCTTCCTGCTGCGTCCTGGCCCGCTCACGCGAGGCCTGCTGGGTCTGGGCATAACCGGTCTCTGGGCAGCTCACGTGCGGCAGCCACCGGTGCCGGAGGAAGCCCGCGCCTGGGCGGGAGGCCGGCCGCGGCCGCCACGCTGCGCCCGCCAGCTACCCGAAGTCGGGCAGTCCGGCGGGCATGGTAAATCGGAACTCGGCACCGCCACCGGGCGCGCTCTGCACCGTGATCGCCCCACCGTGCGCCTCGACCAGGCCCTTCACGATGTACAGGCCCAGTCCCGCGCCGCCGCGCCGCTTGGCCCGCCAGAACTGCCGGAAGATCCGCGGGACCAGTTCCGGCGGTATCCCGTCGCCTTCGTCACGGACGCTGACCGCGACCGCCGTCGCCTGAGCACCGGCCCGGCTGATCGCGCGCGGGCCGTGGGTATCGGCGGGCTGTACCACGATTGTCACCGTACCAGCACCGTGCCGTACCGCGTTCTCGACCAGGTTGCCGAGGATCTGGTCCACCTTGTCGGCGTCCAGCCAGGTCTCCGGCAGCTCGGTGGGGACCTCGATGCGGAACCGTTCCGGCGGGTCGCCCGCGGCCACCCGGCCGGCCACGATCTTCTCCGCCCGGTGCGGGATGTCCACCAGCTGGCGGTGGATCTCGATCCGGCCGGCCTCGATCCGGGACACGTCGAGCAGCTCGGTGATCAGCCGGGTCACCCGGTCCGCGTCCGCGTTGACGGTCTCCAGCATCACCCGCTTCTGGTCATCGGTGAACCGGGTCCACTTGGCCAGCAGCGTGGCGGTGAAGCCCTTGACGCTGGTCAGCGGGGAGCGGAGCTCATGGGCCACGGTGGAGACCAGGTCGGCCCGGGTGCGCTCCAGCCGGGCCCGCTGCTGGGCGCCGCGCAGCGTGACCACGATGCGCTGCACCGCTCCCGGCTGCACCGGGCCGGGCCAGTTCGTCCCGGGCTTGCCGCGGGGTACCCGCACGTAGCCCATGCTGACCAGGAATTCGGTGCCGTCCGGCAGCTGCAGCGGAAGCTCTGGGTGCCTGGTCCGGGTGGACAGGCCGTGGTACGGGTCGGTACACGCCCACCAGCTGCGGCCCTCCGTGTCGTGCAGCGGCAGTACCTGGCGGATGTCCCGGTCCAGCGCGTCCGGTGCGGCGATGCCGGTGAGCCGGGCCGCGGCCTGGTTGAACACGATGACCCGGCCGGCGTGGTCGGCGATGACCAGGCCGTCTGGCAAGTCGTCCGGGCAGACCACCCCGCCGGGCAACGCCCCGGCCGGCCCGCTGGCCAGCATGGCCGCCCGGTCGGGCATGAGCCTGTCCATCAGACCGCCGCCTCCGTCCGGCCTCGGGAGCTTGCTGTGCTCTGCTGGATGGTGCACCTGTGAATGACGCAACGTGATCAGACTCTAGCGCCTGTGCGACGGGCAGCGGCAGCCCCCCGGGGCAGCTGTTCCCAGCACGTCACTGCTCTCCCAGGGTTCAGGCCGCCGGGGTGACGGGGGCCGGGGAGGTGGGTGGGGCGGAACGCTCGCCCTGCGCCCGGGCCGAGGAGTACAGGCAGACCGCGGCCGCGGCGGCCAGGTTCAGGCTCTCCGCGCGGCCGTAGATCGGCACCGCGACGGTGTCGTCGGCCAGCGCCCGGACCTCGGCCGGCAGCCCCCAGGCTTCGTTGCCGAACAGCCAGCCGGTGCCGCGGCCGAGGGCCCCGGCCAGCTGCAGGTCATCGAGCGTCGTGCTGGCGCCGCCGTCCGCGGCCAGCACCTGGAGCCCGGCCGTGCGCAGCGCCTGCACCGCATCGGGCACCGGCGTGCCGGTGACCACCGGCAGATGGAACAGGCTGCCCGCGGACGCGCGGACGCACTTGCTGTTGTACGGGTCGACCGAGGACCCGGCGAACAGGACCGCGTCCGCACCGGCCGCGTCGGCGGTGCGCAGCACGGTGCCGGCGTTGCCCGGATCGCGGACGTTGGCCAGGATCACCACCAGCCGGAGGGCGGCGGCCATCCCGCCGCCCGGGCCGGCGCCTGGGGCCGGGCCGGTCACCGCGGCCGGGCCGGTCACTGTGGCCGGGCTGGTCACCGCGGCCAGCGGCACGTCG
>DATCUG010000045.1:0-20949 GCA_036567525.1 Streptosporangiaceae bacterium
GGTCAGGTCGGCGGCGATGCCCGGCCCGGCCAGCACCCGGGTGGCCGCGGTGCAGTCCTGGCCCGCGTTGAAGTAGCCCGCCCCGGCGATGCCCTCGGCCGCCCGGGCCAGGTCGGCGTCGTCGAACACCACGACCGGCGCCTTGCCGCCCAGCTCCAGGTGCACCCGCTTCAGCCCGGCCGCGGCAGCCTGCGCCACCTGGATGCCGGCCCGGACCGACCCGGTGATCGAGACCATCTGCGGGATGTCGTGGCTGACCAGCGCGCGGCCGGTGTCCGGGTTGCCGCAGATCACGTTCAGCACGCCGGGCGGCAGGAACTCAGCCGCGATCTCGGCCAGCAGCAGGGTGGACACCGGGGTGGTGTCGGACGGCTTGAGCACCACGGTGTTGCCCGCGGCGATGGCCGGCGCGATCTTCCAGATGGCCATCATCAGCGGGTAGTTCCACGGCGTCACCTGGGCGCACACGCCGACCGGCTCGCGGCGGATCATCGACGTGTGGCCGGCCAGGTACTCCCCGGCCGCGCTGCCCTGCAGGATCCGCGCCGCGCCGGCGAAGAAGCGCAGCTCGTCCACGCACGGCGGGAGCTCCTCGGCCAGGGTGAGCGCGACCGGCTTGCCGGTGTTCTGGCACTCGGCCTCAGTCAGCTCGGCGGCCCGCGCCTCGACCGCGTCCGCCATCTTGAGCAGGGCCAGGCTGCGCTGCGCCGGGGTGGCGTCGCGCCACTCCTCCCGGGCCGCCTCGGCCGCCCGCAGCGCCGCGTCCACGTCGGCCGGTCCGGACACCGGGGCCAGCGCGTAGGCTTCCCCGGTGCTCGGGTCCACCACCTCGCTAGCCTGGTCCGTGCTGGCCGCGACGAACTCGCCGTTCACGAAATTCTGCAGCTCGCGCAGGCTGGTGCCGGGCTGAGTGGTTGCGGTCACGTTCGCCTCCTGGGCCGGGTTCCTGGTCGTGGCGCGCTGCCTGCGACTTCGTGCTGACCTTCGTGCCGCACGTCGTGCTGAACGTCGTGGTGGACGTCGTGGTCAGCGGCCGACGCCTCCGACACTCGCAGAGAAATGAAACACGAACAAGTGAATCCGTTGCATATACCATGCATAGCAACGAAATCAGTTGACAAGTGGACGCTGCGTGACACCATGGCTTGCAGAGGAGGACCGCATGGCTCACACCCCCGGGGCGCCGGCGATCCCGGGCGGGCTGAGCGGGGAGCAACCCGCCCCTGCCCGCAACGGCCGGGTGCCCAGCCGGGGCGCCCAGGGTGCCGCCCTTGACCATTTGTCCAAGCAGATTATCGAGCAGCTGCAGGAGGACGGCCGCCGCTCGTACGCGGCCATCGGCAAGGCGGTCGGCCTGTCCGAGGCCGCGGTCCGGCAGCGGGTGCAGCGCCTGGTCGACACCGGGGTGATGCAGATCGTCGCGGTGACCGACCCGCTGATGCTCGGCTTCAGCCGGCAGACCATGATCGGCATCAAGTGCGGCGGCGACCTGGAGCAGGTGGCCGATCAGCTGGCCGCGATCGACGAGATCGACTACGTGGTGATCACGTCCGGCTCGTTCGACCTGCTGGTGGAGGTGGTCTGCGAGGACGACAGCCACCTGCTGGAGATCCTCAGCCGGGTCCGCGGCGTGCCCAGCGTGACCAGCACCGAGACGTTCGTATACCTAAAACTCCGCAAGCAGACCTACGGCTGGGGGACCAGATGACCGTGCCAAGCGACCCGTACCGGAGCCAGGGCCACCCGCCGCGCACCGGGCCCGACCCGATGGGCCCGGCCGCGGTCACCGACAGCACGGCCGCCCCGGCTGGCCAGGCTCTGCAGGAGTCCGCGCGGCGGCACATGTGGCTGCACTTCACCCGGATGTCGTCGTACAACAGCAGCGACATGCCGGTCATCGTGCGCGGCGAAGGCCAGTACGTCTACGACCAGAACGGCAAGCGCTATCTGGACGGCCTGTCCGGCCTGTTCGTCAGCCAGATCGGGCACGGCCGCCGGGAGGTGGCCGAGGCCGGCGCCCGGCAGGCCGCCGAGCTGGCCTACTTCCCGCTCTGGTCCTACGCCCACCCGCGCGCGGTCGACCTGGCCGAACGCCTGGCCGGGCTGGCCCCGGGCGACCTGAACCGGGTGTTCTTCACCACCAGCGGCTCGGAGGCGGTGGAGTCGGCCTGGAAGCTGGCCAAGCAGTACTTCAAGACCATCGGCCAGCCGGCCCGGTACAAGGTGCTCAGCCGGGAGATCGCCTACCACGGCACGTCGATGGGCGCGCTGGCCATCACCGGCCTGCCCGGGATCAAGGAGCCGTTCGAGCCGCTGCCGCCAGGTGGGGTGCGGATCCCGAACACCAACTTCTACCGCGCGCCCGGGTTCGTGGCCGACGACCTGACCGGGTTCGGCCTGTGGGCCGCGGACGAGATCGAGCGGGCCATCCTGCGCGAGGGCCCGGAGTCGGTGGCCGCGGTGTTCCTGGAGCCGGTGCAGAACTCGGGCGGTTGCTTCCCGCCGCCGCCCGGCTACTTCACCCGGGTCCGGGAGGTCTGCGACCGGTACGGCGTGCTGCTGGTATCCGACGAGGTCATCTGCGCGTTCGGCCGCCTCGGCTACTACTTCGGCGCGCAGCGCTACGGCTACCAGCCGGACATCATCACGTTCGCCAAGGGCGTCACGTCCGGGTACTCGCCGCTCGGCGGCATGCTGGTCCGGGATCACCTGATGGAGCCGTTCAGCGCGGGCACGGCCACGTTCCTGCACGGGGTGACGTTCGCCGGCCACCCGGTGTCCTGCGCGGTTGCGCTGGCCAACCTGGACGTGTTCGAGAAGGAAGACCTGCTCGGCAACGTGCGGGCCAACGAGGGCACGTTCCGCGCCACCCTGGAGCGGCTGACCGACCTGCCCATCGTCGGCGACGTCCGGGGCGACGGCTACTTCTACGGCATCGAGCTGGTCAAGGACAAGGTGACCCGGGAGACGTTCAGCGACGAGGAGTCGGAGCGGCTGCTCCGCGGCTTCCTGTCCCAGGCCCTGTTCGACGCCGGCCTGGTCTGCCGGGCCGACGACCGCGGCGACCCGGTGATCCAGCTGGCGCCCCCGCTCACCTGCGGGCCCGAGCACTTCACCGAGATGGAGCAGATCCTGCGCAGCGTCCTCACCCAGGCCTGGTCCCAGCTTTAATTTACTTAACGCCAGTACCCGGAACCCGGGGCCGCCTGATAAGCGGCCGTAGCCTGATAAGCGGCCGTAAGCGGCTAAATGCCGCGTACTGGGCAACAGTTTTGTGCTGCGGCCAAGCGGGAAAGTAGCCCGTATGCCGACGGACAGGTCAGCGGGTCGCGTTCTGGCATTCGCCTTCGGTGCGGTCGCACTTTTTGATATCACTGGTGCGGTTATCTACCGGGCGCTGCGGAGTCAGCTTCCGGATGCCAGGCGCATTACTTCGGAAGGCCCTTTCCAGCATGCGACCCGGACTATTCAGGAAGCGCATGCTGAGGCGCTTATGCGGGCGGCTGGGCGAGATCGTGGGGGCTTGTCCCGGTGACCGACCAGGACGGCCCGGTCCAGCCGGGCCACCCAGCGGAGCCGGGTGCCGGGCTGCCTAGACTGCCCCGGCCACCCCGGCTGCCCGCGCAGCCCGACCTGCCTGGAAAGCCGGAGCTGCCCAGCCTGCATGACCAGCCCACGCCGCTGGCGGCCACGGCCCCGGTCTCCCCGGCGCCGCACCCTGGGGCCAAGCCAGCGGACGGCGAGCCAGCGGCGGAGCCGTCTGGCGTGTCTGGCACGTCCGGCGCGACCGGCGGCGGGGCCGCGCTGGACCTGGAACGGCTGGCCGGCCTGGTGTCGCAGCGGCTGGCCGAGCCGGAGATACCGTCCGCCGAGCAGGCGGTGCTGCTCCGCGAGAAGGCCCCGGAACTGTACGACCTGTGGCTGCGCATCGCCCAGGACAAGGCGGAGACCGACAACTATGTGCACCGCGCGCCGTACGAGGTGCCGGAACGGCTGGCGCACAGCGGGCGGCCGCGAGCGCTCGGCGCCATGATCGTGGTACTGGCGTTCTGTGGCTATCTGGCCTCGCTGGGCGGGCCCGGGCCGTACATCGGCGGCGTGATCGCCCTGCTCGACCTGCTGATCATGCTGGTGCTGTTCTTCGGCCTGCGGCCGGAGCACCTGACTGAGACGGGCCGGGCCCGCAAGCGCCGGTTAGCGCTTGCGGGCCCGGATAACCCGGTCGTTACTTACACCTTGGCCTGGTGCCGGGCGCACGCCCCGCTGGTCTGCGGGTTGCTCAGCACTGGGCTGATGATCGTCCCGCCGTAGCGGGCGATATCCGGGGTGCCGTACTGGCCGTCCTTGCCGAAGGTCTGCGCCGTCTGCCCCGGGATCACGTTCCCGAAGTTCCACGTGCAGCCACGGCTCAGCGTCCAGAACGGGTAGAACTTCGCCCCGGCCGGCGGTGCCGTGCAATTCGCCCCAGTCGTGACGTTGCACAGTTGCTCGGAACCAGCCAGGTCGGTTTCGAACTGTATCTGCGGATAACTCTTGCCGTGTGAGAACGGTCCTATATAGGCGAACGAGGTAGGCAGCCTCGGCGATCCGTTCGGCCAGTCCCTGGCGTACGAACTGCCGTCGAAGTCGAGGTCGCCGTTCTGGAAGAAGTTATCCTGACAGCCGGCTATCGGCCAGTCCCACTTGACCACCGTGCCGTTCTCCACGACCGGGCGCGGTCCAGCCTTCACGCAGGTCATGTCGGAGTACTCACACAGGTCACCCGAGGCCAGGCTGTCGCTGGGACACGCGGCACCGCCCTCGGTGGTCGCGTTCTGGCAGACCCCCGTGCTGGTATTGCACGGGCCCTCACCGACCTTGCCCGTCCCCTCGAAGCCGCCCACGCAGGTCTGCGCGGTCGTCTTGTCAGTGAACGTCGAGCCGTCCGGGAAGGAGTCCTTGACCGGCAGGCCGTTGGTGATGCTGGAGCACGGCTCGAAGTGGCCGATCTCCTGCTGCATCAGCACGCCGCCCTCGAGCGCGGCCCACGGCACCTGGTTCTGCTGCGCGGCGGTGTTGTACTCCGGGTGGAAGTTGAACGGCGTGCCCGCGCAGGTCTTGTAGTTGGTGTTCATGAACCCGTTCTTGGCGCTGGCCACCATGTACCCGGTCTGGTGCGTGGTCAGGTCGGAGACGCTGGTCAGCAATCCGTTCTTGGTGTCCTGGATGTGCGTAACCACCACGTCACCCGGGTTCATCATCAGCGTCTCGCGGTTCGGTGTCATCGTGTTCAGGTCCGCGAGCTGCGGGCTGGGCGGGCCGGCCGGCACACCATTGCGCTGCAGGAAGGCGAAGTTGACCGGCTCCTCGCAGGCCGTGTTCAGGTTCGCGAAGTTGAACTGTGACTCCAGGCTGTCGATGGTCAGCGCGGCGCACCAGTGCGTCGGGTCACAGCTGGCCGCGTCCACGAACGGCCCGTAGCCCGGCGGGTAGAACTGCAGCTCCATGAACGCCGAACCCGCGTCGTTGGGGTTGTTGATGGCCCCAGCGTTGGTGTCACTGTCCGGGGTGCAGGGGTTCTGCGGATAGGAACCAGGGTCGCAGATCGGCAGCCCGAACCAGGGTGCCGGGCTGAGCTCCGCGTAGTCGGCCCGTGGGTTCTTCGCGTTCGCGGAGACGGTCGGCTTGCCGTGCGGGTCCACGCTCAGCCGGTTCACGTAGGTCATGGTGTTGCCGCTGCCCGGCGCGCTGGAGATGAACTTGATCGACGGCTCGTCGTGCCCGACATAGACGCCGTTGTCCTCGAACCGGTACGACTTGCCCTTCCAGGTACCACCGTTGGGATCGGTGCACCCGCCACCGAGGTCCTGCTTGACGTCCTTGTACTTGGGACTGTGGCCGTTGCAGTCCATCATGCCCATGTGGTTCGGCATGACGCTCTTGCTGGCCGCGGCCGGCGTCCCCGCCGCAGCCGCACTGGCGGCCAGGCTGCTGCCCACCGCCGTGCCGGCGACTAGTACTAATGACCCTCCGATGGCGCACCATCGCGCCCACCGCTTGCCCATCGTGGTCCTTTCGCCAGGTCTCGAGAACACACAACCGACACGCAGGCGACTGCCCCGGCGCCCGGTGTGGCCCCGCGGAAACCGCCCCCAGCCCGCCCGTGCAGGCTCTGCCTGTCGTCATAGTGCTTGAATGCGGTATGTGTCAACCTTTGTGCAGATAATGGGTGAGTTGACTGAGTAAAATTACTCCCATTGCCCCTTACGGCGTGGTTTCGGTCTTTTTATAGCGCAGTTTGTGCGCAGCTTTGGCCGCCACCCGCGATCGGGCGGGCACCGCCTGCCGGGGCCCGACGGCCTGGCATGCTATCAAGTGACGCCGCGACCAACTACCCATCGCCACCAATCCATTGCTCTTAGTTAACCAAAGCGCTCAGGCTACCGCCAGCCAGCTGCCGCGGTGCGGCTGCTCGCCGGGCCGCCGGGCGGGCAGCACGGGGTGGGGCCTGGGCAGCCCGTGCCGTCCCCGGCTGCGCCGCCGCACCGGTACCGGTGGCCGCTGGGTCACCCGGTACACATCGAGCAGCGCGGCCAGATCCAGCGGGGACTCGGCGGTGAGCAGCCAGCCGGGTGCGGGGTGCGGGGCCATCGCCCACCACTGCATGGTGGTCCGGCCGAACCAGATGTTCACCTCGGGGTAGCGGGCCGCCAGCACAGTCTGGATGTCGCGCAGCGCTTCGGTGTAGCCGTCCAGGAACCCGGGCTGATCCAGCGTGTCGTCGGCCCACCGCACGTCGGCCCAGACCAGCCGGCCCCGGTGATCGCCGACCACGCCAGCCCGGGTGGCCAGGGCGGCGACCAGGCGCAGCCCGCGGCCGTGCTCGCGGAGCGTTGGGCTGGCCGGGTCGACCGGCGCCAGCCGGCCGATGCTGGGCAGATCCAGGCGGGCCAGGTCCGGATCCGGCTGGCCCACCCCGAGCGGGCCGTTGGCCAGATAGCTCGGGCCGACGAAGCCAGGCCCCACCATGTCCGCTCCGGCGGACCCATCCGGCCCGGAAGGGTCGAGCGCGGGCCCGCCGGGGTCGGGCGCGGGCCCGCCGGGGTGGAGCGCGGCCCCGCTGGGGTCGAGCGCGGGCCCGGTGGACGGCAGCGCACCCGGCCCGGCACCGTTCAGCGCCGGGCCGTTTGGTGCCGGGCTGGGGGCTGGGACGGCCGCGGCCTGGAGAGCGGCCATCGGGCCGGTGCCGAGCAGCGTGGCCAGGCCCGCGCCGGGGGTGGACTGCGGGCCGCGCAGCCCGCCGGCGTCGGCCACCGCGATGCGCACTGTGGCCGGGTTGTCCAGCCAGCTCACTTCCACCGCGAAGAACCCGCCCAGGCCACTGGCGGAGTGCCGCACCGCGTTGGCGGCCAGCTCAATGGTGACCGTCAGCACGTCGCTGCGGGCCGGGCAATCCGGCAGCAGTTCCGTGAGCCAATACCGCACCTGGCGCAGTTCGCCTTCCTGGCCGGGGAAGACGCGGCGCCAGCGGAGGTGCGACACGAACCGTGCCGCGCCGGGCTGCGGGGAAGGAGGCAGTCGCGGCGCCTGGCCGTCCGTCGTTCCGCGAATGGCTGCCTCCCTTCTTAACCCGGATGCTGGCAGGCATCTGGCCAGGCTGACGAGGGTATTGGGGCCAACCGTAAGCAAATGGTAAGGCGGTCGCGGTGGCCCGGCCGCGCCGCGCCCGGGCTACCTGGCCATAGCCCGTTCAGCCAGGGGGCGGCGGCCAACTGCGCCTGACGGCGGTGCCCGCAGCGGCGTCCTGGCCGGCCGGCGAGCTTGGCCGCCAAAGCATTGACAGCGCTTACATCCGTTCTTAACATCGCTTTAACACAGCCAATGTAACCGCTTACAGAATTAGGGCTCCCGGATGAGCACGGTATATGAGGTCGCCCACCTGGCCGGCGTCTCCACGGCCACCGTGTCGCGGGTCATCCACGGCTCGAACCTGGTCCACCCGGACACCCGGGACCGGGTGCTCGCGGTCATCGAGGAACTCGGCTACGTGCCAGACGGCTCGGCCCAGGGCCTGAGCCGTCGGCGCAAGGACATCATCGGGCTGGCCGGGCTGGAACGTGGTGGCTCCGAGGTCGGCGTCGAGAAGACCGGGCCGCTGTTCATGGACGAGCTGGTGCACGCGGTCGAGGCAGTGCTGCGCGGCACCGAATGCTCGCTGCTGCTCACGTTCGGCCGGGCGGGCGAGCAGTTCCAGCACCGGGTACGGGCGTTGTCCGGCAAAGTCGATGGCCTGCTGATCGCTGAGGAGGTGCTGCCGCCCGGGCAGCTGCGCGCGCTGGCCCGGCGCATCCCGGTGGTGGCCATCGCAGGCCGCCCGGAGGAAACCGAGCTGGATGTGGTCGCGGTGGACAATGCGGCCGGCATGGCGCGCCTGGCCGCGCACCTGACCGGGGAGCACGGGTACCGCCGGCTCGGCTTCCTGGCCGGCCCGGCCGACTCCCCGGACGCCGTGCACCGGCTGGCCGCGTTCCGCCGGGCCGTCCAGGAGCGTCCCGGCTGCACCCTCGACCTGGTGCTGGACGGCGATTTCTCCGAGGCCAGCGGGGTGGCCGCGGCCCGGGCGCTGCTGGACCGCGGCGCCCCGCCGGACGTCATCGTGTGCGCCAACGACCAGATGGCGATCGGCATGCAGCTCACCTTGCAGCAGGCCGGCCTGCGCGTCCCGGGCGACGTGGCGGTGACCGGCTTCGACGATATCTACGCCAGCCGGGTGGTCACCCCGGCGCTGACCACGGTGCGCCAGCCGCTCCGCGAGCTTGGCCACCAGGCGGCGCAGCGGCTGTTCGCCCGCATCGAACACCGGGACCTGCCGCCACGGGCGGAGATCCTGCCCACCCAGTGCGAGATCAGGGTCAGCTGCGGCTGCTCGGGGACAGCCGCCGGCTGATTCAGCAGCTTAGGGCCGGACCGGCCGGCCCAGCAGAAGGGAGAATCCGGATGCGAAGCCCCACCCACCTCCCCAACCCGCTTCATGGGCCGCCGCGCCTCGGGCCAGGCCGGCGCGCCGTCATCGCCGCCATCGGGGCGGTCGGCGCGTTACTGGCCGCGATGGTGACCAGCCTGGCCTTCACCGCCAGCAGTTCGGCCACCACCGTGCCCGGGCCGCCGTCCGGCTGGACCACCACCTACAGTGACTCGTTCTCGGGCTCGGCTGGCTCGGGCGTGGACTCGGGCTGGACCTACGACACCGGCACCCAGAACAGCGGCACCGGCTGCACGGCCAGCTACGGCACCGGCGAAGTGGAGAGCAACACCAGTTCCACGGCCAACGTGTCCGAGGACGGCAGCGGGCACCTGAACATCACCCCGGTCGACTCGGGCGGCTCGTGGACGTCGGGCCGGATCGAGACGGTGGCCGACAACTTCGCGGCGCCCGCCGGCGGCGAGATGGAAGTCAGCGCGCTGATCAAGCAGCCGAACCCGGCCAGCGGCCTGGGTTACTGGCCGGCGTTCTGGATGCTCGGGGCCGGGTTCCGGGCTAGCGGCGCTGGCACGTCCGGCACCATGAACTGCTCGAACTGGCCGTCCACCGGCGAGATCGACATCATGGAGGACGTCAACGCGCTGTCCGAGCACTCCGGCACGCTGCACTGCGGCACCGACCCGGGCGGCCCGTGCAATGAGACGACCGGGCTGGGCAGCGGCTTGCAGGCCTGCTCCGGCTGCCAGACCGGGTACAACACGTACTCGGTCATCGTGAACCGGACCAACACCAGCGCCGAGTCGATCACCTACTACCTCAACGGCACCGCTTACTACACGGTCACCGAGAGCCAGGTCGGCACGGCCACCTGGCAAGCCGCGGTGGACCACGGCTTCTTCCTGATCCTGGATCTGGCCATCGGCGGCGGGTACCCGAACGGGGTGTGCGGCTGCACCTCACCGTCGTCCTCGACCTCGTCGGGCGCGGCCATGAGCGTCGGCTACGTGGCCGTGTACACCACCACCGGGGCCACCGCGTCGGCGTCCCCGTCGCCCACCGCGACCAGTTCGTCCGGCAGCGGCGGCGGCTCGTCGTGCAGCACGACCGCCACCGCCGGCATCTCGGCCGACTGCTACCGCGGGTCAGCGGGCAGCATCTCGGTGACCTCAGCCAGCGACAGCAACCCGTCCGGGGTGGACGGCAACCAGGTGGCCCAGCTGACCAACGGTGACTACCTGGAATATCCGGGGATAAATTTCGGCTCCGGATCGAGCCAGTTCGACGCCCGGGTGGCCTCCGGCGCGGCCGGCGGAGTGAGCGGGCTGGTGGAGGTGGTGCTGGACAACCCGGCCAGCACACCAGTCGGCAGCTTCGCGGTCGGTAATACCGGCGGCTGGACGACGTGGAAGACCGTTCCGGCCAACATCAGCCAGGTGACCGGGACGCACACCGTCTACCTCGAATTCTCCTCCGGCGCGTCCGGTGATCCGCCGTTCGTCAGCCTGCACTACTTCAGTTTCCCGGTGAGCTGACCGGGTCTGGACCAGGCGCGGGCCCGCGGTGGCTCCCCCCTCCCCCGGGCCCGCGCCGCCTGGCTGGACCGGCTAGCCGGGCGGCCCCTGCCAGCGGCCCTCGGATAGCACCAGCGCCGGTCCGGCCAGCAGCACGCGGTCCCCGTCCAGGGCCACCCGGAGCAGGCCGCCGCGGGCGGACAGCTGGCGGGCCAGCAGCGGCTGCCGGCCCAGCTGCCCAATCCAGTACGGCGCCAGCGCACAGTGCGCCGAGCCGGTCACCGCGTCCTCGTCGATCCCGGTCCCCGGGGCGAAGAAGCGGGACACGAAATCGGCCTGGCCTACGTCCGAGCCTGTCGGGTCCGCCACATCCGGGCCGGCCCCGTTCCCGTCCGTCCCGCCCGGGCCGGCCCCGTTCCCACCCGCGCCGCCTGGCCCGGCCGCGGTGATGACCAGGCCGCGGACCGGCAGCCGGCGCAGCGCGGCCAGGTCCGGCCGGGCCGCGCGGACGTCGGCGGCCGAGCCGAGCACGGCCAGCACGTCCAGCTCGCTGCGCAGCAGCGCGGTCACCGGCACTGGCAGCAACTGGCGCACCGCCTCGCCCAGTACGGCCTCGCCCGGCCCCGCCTGCCCCGGCGCCGCCTCGGCGGTGGCCGCGTCGACCAGCGGCTCCGGCGGCAGGCTGGGCAGCCTGAGCTGCACCCACTCCCCCACCGCCTGCGCCTCCAGCGTCCCGGACCGGGTGTCGAAGCGCACCGTGCCGCCCACCGCCGCCCCGCTGTCCAGCAGCACCCGGGCCGCCGCCAGCGTGCCGTGCCCGCACAGCACCAGCTCGGTGGCCGCGGTGAACCAGCGCAGCCCGAACCGGCCCGGCTCGCCAGCCGGCCAGACCAGGGCGGTGGCGGGCTGGTTCAGCTCCGCCCCGGCCCGGGCCGCGAAGTCGTCGCTGGGCTCATGGTCCAGCACCAGCACCGCCGCCGGGTTCCCGGTGAAGGGCGCCGGTGCGAACGAGTCAACGTGCAGCAGCCGCGCAGTCGTGGTCACGCCCCCATCATCTCCCGGGGCACGCAGCGCCCCGGCGAGGCCGGGCCGAGCGTGTCACTGACAGGATGGCCAGATGGGCATGTACCAGGACCAACTGCTCCCCCGACTGCTTGACCTGAGCATGCGCCGCGGCAAGTTCGCCGAGCAGCGGGCCCAGGTCACCACCGGGCTGAACGGCGAGATCCTGGAGATCGGCTTCGGCACCGGGCTGAACGTCCTGTTCTACCCACCCGAGGTCAAGCGGGTGCTGGCCGTGGAGCCCGCGGGCGGCGGGCGCACGGTGGCCGCCCGGCGGCTGGCCGCGCGGGCCGAGGCGGGCCACCCAGTGCCGGTCGAGTTCGCCGGCCTGGACGCGGCCGCGCTGCCCACCGCCGACGCCAGCATGGACCACGTGCTCAGCACGTGGACGCTGTGCACGATCCCGGACGCCAGCCAGGCCCTGGCCGAGATCTACCGGGTGCTGCGGCCGGGCGGCACGCTGCACTTCGCTGAGCACGGCCTGGCCCCCGACCCGGCCGTGGCCCGGATGCAGCGCCGGCTCAACCCGGTGCAGCGCCGCCTGGTCGGCGGGTGTCACCTGGACCGCCCGATCCGCACGCTGATCAGCGACGCCGGGTTCCGGGTGACCGAACTGGAGACCGGCTACGTGGCCTGGCCACGCGCGCTCAGCTACAGCTACCTGGGGGTAGCCAGCCGGCCCTAGTGGCGGTCCCGGCAAGATCGGCCTCGCGTACAATCGCCCGATCACACCCGAGTGACGAACGGGGACCATGACCGGCATCGCAGCCTTGCCCAAGGTCGAGCTTCATCTCCACATCGAGGGGACTCTGGAGCCCGAGCTCATCTTCGGCCTGGCCGCCCGGCACAACCTGACTCTGCCGTACCCGTCACTGGCTGACCTGCGCGCCCGCTACGAATTTGACGACCTGCAGAGCTTCCTCGACCTCTACTACGTCAACATGGCGGTGCTACGGACCGCTGATGACTTCGCCGAGCTGACGCTGGCCTATCTGCGGCGGGCAGCGGCCGGCGGTGTGCGTCACGCCGAGATCTTCTTCGACCCCCAAGCCCACCTGACCCGCGGTGTCTCCCTCACCGACATCGTCGATGGCCTGGTCGAGGGCTGCCGCCTCGGTGCGGCCGAGACCAGCACCACGAGCGCTCTGATCGCCTGTTTCCTGCGTGAGCGCAGCGGCGAGGAGGCGCTTGACGTGCTGGAGCAACTGGTCACCGCGAAGGCTCCCATCATCGGGATCGGCCTCGACTCGACCGAGGTCGGCAACCACGCGGCGAAGTTCACCGCCGTCTTCGCCCGGGCCAAGGAACTCGGCCTGCACCGGGTCGCACACGCTGGCGAGGAAGGCGGCCCCGAGTACGTCAGCGATGTCCTGGACCTGCTCGAGGTCGAGCGGGTCGACCACGGCACCCGGTCCGTCCAGGATCCCGTCCTGCTCCGGCGTCTGGCCACCGAGCGGATACCGCTCACCGTCTGCCCCCTCTCCAACGTGCGTCTCAAGGGGGTTTCCTCGCTCGCCGAGCATGCGCTGCCGCAGCTCATCGCGGCCGGGGTCCTGACCACGATCAACTCCGACGACCCGGCCTACTTCGGCGGGTACGCCGAGCACAACTACGCGTCCGTCGCCGCGCAGTTCGCGCTCAGCGCCGCCGACTTGGCTCAGCTGGCCCACAACTCGGTCGAGGCCAGCTTCCTCCCGCCGGACCAGAAGGCCGCCCTCGGCCAGGACATCGACACCTGGCTGCGCCTGCAGAGCCGGTGACTGGGCCACCGCTCGGTACCGCCGAGGTGGTCATCCAGCCAGCGTCTCGGCTAGCCAGTCGGCTACTAGTGGTCTGGCCAGGTGCCAGAGGTTGTTGAGGATGTGCACTCCGTCGGGGTACACCACGGTGGTGACGGGGCCGCCGTATTCGGCGGCGATACGCTCGGCGTGTTCCGGCGGTGATCCTGGGTCGTTGCCGCCGTAGACCTGCAGCAGCGGCACGGTGGCCCGTTCCGCCATCCCGGCCAGGGTGATCGCGGCCATGTTCGCCGCCGGGTCGGGGCCGTGGTGCTGGTACTGGCCGGGCCGGGTGAGCGCGTCCATGGTCTCGAACCGGCCCTTTGGGCTGTACCAGCTGGACATTGAGAACACCGCGCGGACCCGGTCGTCCACCGCGGCGGTGCGGATGGCGAACAGGCCGCCGTAGGAGATGCCGCCGACCGCGATGCGGGAGGCGTCTAGGTCCGGCCGGGCCGCCAGTGCGTCCAGCATCGCCTGCACCGCTACTTCCTGGTCGGGGCGCAGCTTGCTGTGGAAGCTGACCGGTCCTTGCCCTGGCCCGTCGAACACGGCGGCGGCGAGGCCGCGGGCCACGATGTGGTCGGCCAGGTTGTACAGCTCTTCTTTTCCCGAATCGGCGCCCGGAAGCAGCAGTGCCAGCGGTGGTCTGCGCACCCCGGCCGGCCGGCGCAGGTAACCCGGCAGGGTCAGTCCCTGAAACGGAACCTCCAGCAGCTCGGCGGCAGGCGTCAGCAGCGGGGCGGCCTGGCCGAACGCGGCCGCCAGCGCGGTCAGCGCGGCCCGGAACTGGGCTTGGTCGTGGGTGAACACGAAGCTCGCCCAGTGGTAGGCGAGCGCACCGCGCAGGTAGGCGTCGCCGGCGGTGCGCCGCCTGCCTGCGGCCAGCGCCTCGTCACCGCGCGCCACGTGGCCGGCCGCGTGCCTGGTCCACGCCTGGCACCATTGCTCGTACCCGGTGATCTGGGATTTGAGCTGCTCAAATTCCCAGGGCGTGACGTAGTTGGACAGGATCCGCCAGGTGAACCGGCGATACATGATCTCAAGTCGCTCGTCCATGGCTGGCACTGCCGCGGTCAGCCGGCCGGTGCCCAGGTGCAGCGGTCCCCCGCGACCGTCCAGACTGTCTCGGCGGGCGGCGGCGCCCAGAACTCCACGAACGAGAACTCTTCGGCGCGATCGTTCTCGAACCAGTGCACCTCTCCCGGGCCGACCAGGGCACTGTCGCCCGCGTTGAGCCGGTGGGCCGTATCGCCCGAATACAGCAGCCCGGACCCCGCCAGCACACAGAACACGTGATGGCAATCGGTGTGGTAGTGGGCGGCGGCGGTGTCGCCGGGATGGTAGCTGATCCGGTCCGCCCGGATCTGCGTGGCGCCCACCGGCACATCGTCGGTGACCAGGTCAAGCCGGTCCCGGGTGTCGCGGGTGGAGACCAGGTGCGGCAGCTCGTCCGCGGCCAGCACCTTGCGCAGCGGCGCGGGAGCTGGCCCGCCCGCCGCCGACTCGGCCACCAGCACATCCAGGCCTGCCGGGCCAGCCTGGAGGGTGAGGCTGGGACAGCCGGCCAGCCACAGCACACTCTCCCGGGACAGCGCGAACCGCTCACCGTCCGCCGGCGGCGCAGCGACCGCCGTGCCGGCTCCCGCGATCACGTAGGCCATCGCCTCGCCCCCGCCGAGCGGGAGGCCGGCCGCCTGGCGGCCAGCATCCAGCCGCCACCGGGTGACCCGCAGCGGGACAGGCTCGCCGAACACGTCGGCGCTGGCCCAGACCCGGCACGTCCAGCCCTGGTCGTTGCCGGCGTCAGAAAAGTCTGGGACACAGATCCTCGGCATGGCAGGCTCCTGTATCGGCTGCTGATGGTGTACGGCCCAGCGTACGGCTCACGGTCACTTCAGGCTTCAGGCCCGCTGGGCGAGCAGGTATCCCTGCGGGGAACCCTCGCCGGTAGCGGGACGTCACATCACCGCTAGCTGGCCGCCATCGATGACCAGGCCGGTGCCGTGGATGAATGAGGCATCGTCTGAGGCCAGGAATGCGTAGGCCGCGGCTACCTCGGCCGGCTCGCCCGGCCTGCCCAGTGGGATCTGTTCCCTGGCGTACACCTGCTCGAAGGGCTCACGGCCTGGGTCGCGTGCACTGAGCCCGGCAGCGATGGCGGCGTTCAGCGGGGTGCGGATGTAGCCCGGGCAGAGGGCGTTCACCCGGATGCCGTGCCTGCCGAGTTCGGCGGCCATCGTCTTGGTCAGCAGCAGCACCGCGCCCTTGGATGCGTTGTAGTGGGCGTAGCCCTCCTCACCGCCGATCCCGTTGGTCGAGGACATATTGATGATGACGCCGGATCCCCGCGCCACCATGTCCTTGGCGACCGCCTGGGCGACCAGGAACATGCCCCGCAGGTTCACCGCGATGATGTGATCCCACTCGTTAGCGGTGATCGTCAGGAACGGCTGGCGAGCCGCGGTGCCGGCGTTGTTGATCAGCACGTCCACGCCGCCCAGGGCCTCATTGGCCGCGCCCACCAGGGCGGCGACATCCGCTTCCTGGCTGACGTCGCAGGCGATCCCCGAGGCCTGGCCGTGCTGGCGCAGCAGGCCGAGGGCCGCGTCGAGTTCAGTCCCGTCCAGCCCGGCGACGAAGACGCTGCCGCCCTCTTCGAGAAAGCGCACACCGGTCGCCAGGCCGATCCCGCTCGTTCCGCCGCTGATCAGGACCCGCTTCCCCGCTAGCCCACGCATCTGCAGCATGGTAGCCACTGCCCGGCCACCGTTCCCGGGGCGTCGCCAGCCTAGCCAGCGCCCTTAATGTCCCAGGGCGGTCCAGAACGCGCAGTTGTGCGTGCCCGCGAAGTCAGTCTCGGTTTGCGGGGTGGGTGGCGACAGCGACTGCATCCGCTGGGTGCGGCTGGTGAAGAGCGGCCAGAATGGGGTGCCTGGCGAGTACGGGAATCCGCGTTTGGCGAAGCTCGTCCAGTACCGCTTCATGATCGTTGCTAGCTGCTGCTGCGGTGCCGAGAGCGTGGCTGGGAAAGCGGCCGTCGGCAGATCCATCAGGTACTGGATCTCTGATGCGTGCGCCGCACCGTAAGGGAAGCTGACCGGGGGAAGGAAGTTTTCCGGCGCATTCTCATCGTTGAACTCGTAGCCGAACGTCGGCACGAAATGCGAGACGGACTGATCGATGGTCAGCGCAGGGCAGGCGAATATGGCGTCGGTGCCGACCGCGCCGAGGGCGATGGATGGGCTGGGGAACGCGCTCAGCGGGTACCTGGCCGCGATGGCTGCCGCCACCGCCGGGGAGACCCCGAGCGTAGTGGAGATCATGTTCTGGTAGTTAGCGGCCGTGACCGGATTGCCGGCCAGTTCACTAAGCGCGACGAACAGGCGCCACTCATCGCGGTTCGTGCCGTTGATGATCGGGACGCGGTTGAAGTTTCCGGTGGCGAATGCGGTCTGCAGCGTCTCCGGCAGCACCTCGCTGTTGATGTTCGGCGTGTAACCGGCCACGTTCTCGCTGGCCAGGATGGCCGACACGGGCAGGCTGCGCAGGCAGGCCGCGGTCTGGCTGGCGCATCCCGCCCTGGCCGCGAATGCCGCACCGGCTGCCTCGGCGCTGGATAGCGATGCCTGGGTCAGGTTATAGGACCCGCTCTCCACGATGGCCCGGTCGAACAGTCCCCTGGCCTGGGGCGAGGCCACCTGTGACAGCGTGGACAGGCCACCGGCGGACTCACCGAAGATGGTCACGTTGTGCGGGTTACCGCCGAAGGCGGCGACATTGTGCTGCACCCAGCGCAGGGCGGCCTGCTGGTCCATCAGGCCGTAGTCGCCCGACTGGCCGTTCGCGTCGGCCAGTGCCGGGTGAGCCAGGAAGCCGAGTGCGCCGAGCCGGTAGTTGATGGTGACCACGGTTACGCCGTCTTGCACCAGTTTTGCCGGGATGTAGTCATCGCTTTCGCCGGTGACCAGCGCACCACCGTGAATCCACACCATGACGGGGTAATGCGGCGCAGGCGTCGGCTGGCCGGCTGGCCTGAACCGGCTTGGCGTGAAGACGTTCAGGAAAAGACAGTCCTCGGACGTGCTGCCCTGACCGAAGGACGTCGGGGGCTGTGGGCAGTGCGGCCCGAACTGGGTCGCGTCCCGTACCCCCGTCCAGCTGGCTGCGGCTTGCGGCGGTCGCCACCGCAGCTCGCCGACCGGTGGCCTGGCGTACGGGATGCCGAGGAATTCATCGACCGCCCCGTCGGCTAGGCCACGAACTAGCCCATTGCCGGTGTGCACGACCGGCCCGCTGGCCGCGGCGGCCGCGTGCCCGCCGGCGGTGCCCGCGCTCACCGCCGGGGCTACCGCGACCGACGCGCCGAGGACGGCTCCGGCGGCCAGTAACCGGATGCGAGCCCGCCAGCCGGTCCAGTTCATCGCACTCCCCTTCACAGCTGAGGCTGACTGTCAGCCTGGTGGCTGGTGCGCTCGTGCTCCAGGAGCGCGCGGCGCAACTCGTCCGGGTCGTCGGAGACAACGGCGTACAAGCCTGGCCGTGCGCACCCACCATGACGCTTGGCGATGATGGACAGGCCGCCCCATGTCGGCTGTAGGGCGAACTCGTAACCAGGGAACTCGGCCGCCAGGCCGCTGAGCTCCGCCGGAACCCGGGTCACGCCAATCACGGGGCACTCACCGGATCACGATCCCCCTCTCGCCCAGGAGAATGCGCACGCAAACAATGTGGGGTAATCTAAAGTACGCGTCTGTACTTTAAGGCCACGCCAGCTACTGTAGGCGCGTGACCGACACCGGGCAAGGGGGAACGCTCGCCAGGACGCACGAGGGTCAGCCTGGCCTTCCTCGCGGGCGGAGCCACCTGCCGCGGCCGGCTGTCCGCGCGTCGCAGCGGGAACGGCTGCTGCGGTCGGTGATCGCCGCGGTATCGGAATCCGGTTATCTGGCCGTCACGGTCACCGACATCGTGCGGCGGGCCAAAGTGTCCCGGGCCGCCTTCTATGCCCAGTTCGCGGACAAGGAGGACTGTTTCCTGTCCGCGACCGCCGAAGGCCGGGAACTCATGATCGGCCAGGTGGCGTCCGCGACCCGTGCGCTGCCCGCCGAAGCCTCCGACGAGGAGATACTCCGGGTCGCCTGCCGCGCGTATCTCGCGTTCCTGGCCGGGGAGCCCGAGTTCGCCAGGGTCTTCTATATCCACATGCCGACGGCGGGCCCGCGAGCGGTCAACCGGCTCGATGCCGGTACCGGCCTGTTTGCTGATCTGAACCAGCGGTGGCACCAGCGGGCGCGGAAACACCACCCAGAATGGCCAGCCGTTCCTGCTGAGGTGTATCTCGCCCTGGCCGGCGCCGGGTTCGAACTGGTGCGTTCCATAGTCCGCGCGGACCGGACTGACACTCTTCCCGAACTCGAAGACACGCTCGTGTCACTGCATCTAGCGGTCCTGGCCGCCCGTCCCTGGCCGGACTGAACCCGGGCCGTGGGATGTGGCGGAGCCGGGAATGATGCTGCGGGCAGAACGGAACATGTTGCCCGGATCGTAGGCGTGCTTGACCTGGGCCAGCCGTGCGTAGATCGCCGAGCGTCCGGCTACCTCGAACCGTGGATCTCCGGGTAACAGCAGCCCACCCCTGAACCGGGCGCCGGTGAAATACCGCTCCACGGCGCTATGGTACGTCGAGCCGGTCAAGCCCAGCCTGCCGTGGCCCGGGGCGGTGTCGGCAACACGTGGCAGCATGGGCGGATGCGAGTGCTGCGCACCCCTGATGAGCGTTTTGCCGACCTGCCCGGCTTTGGCTATCCGCCGCGCTACGCCAAGGTTGGCGGACTGCGGCTGGGCTATGTCGAGGCCGGGCCGCCGGACGGCGAGCCGGTGCTGCTGCTGCACGGCGAGCCGAGCTGGTCGTTCCTGTACCGGACCATGCTGCCGGTGCTGGCCGAGGCCGGGCTGCGGGCCATCGCGGTGGACCTGGCCGGGTTCGGCCGGTCGGACAAGCCGGCCGAGATCGCCGACCACAGCTACCGCAGGCATGTCGAGTGGATCCGGTCGTTCGCGTTCGGCCAGCTCGACCTGCGCGGGGTGACCCTGGTCGGGCAGGACTGGGGTGGCCTGATCGGGCTGCGGCTGGCCGCCGAGCACCCGGACCGGTTCGCCCGGGTAGTGGCGGCCAACACCGGGCTGCCCACCGGCGACCACCCCATGCCCGACGTGTGGCTGCGGTTCCGCGATGTGGTGCGGACCGCGCCCCGGCTGAGCGTGTCCCGGCTGGTGCAGGCCGGCTGCCAGCGGACGCTGCCCGGCGATGTGCTGGCGGCCTACGACGCGCCGTTCCCCGATGAGTCCTTCATGGCCGGTGTGCGGGCCATGCCGGACCTGGTGCCGAACACCCCGGACGACCCGGAGACCGAGGCCAACCGGGCGGCCTGGCAGCGGCTGGCCGCCTGGGACAAGCCGTTCCTGGTCGCGTTCAGCGACGGCGACCCGATCACCGGGGCGATGGCGCCGGTGCTCCGGGACACCGTGCCGGGCGCCAAGGGGATCGAGCACCCCGTCCTCACCGGGGCCGGCCACTTCCTGCAGGAGGACGCCGGTGACCGGCTGGCCGCCGTGATCACCGACTTCGTCCGCGCCCACCCGGCCCGGTAGCTAGCCGGGGCGGCGGCCGGTGAACAGGTGCGCGGGCCGCTGCCCGCCGGGCACCTGCCCGTCGCTCCCGGCGGCCACGGCGAACTGTGCCGTCTCAATCCCAGCCGTCTCAACCCCAGCCGCCTGAAACCCGGCCGCGGCCAGCAGCCGGAGCCAGCTAGCGCGGCGGAACGCGCCGAGCCGGTGGGTCTCCCGGACCACCTGGGTGGCGCCATCGGCGGCGCGCAGCACGAACTCGTACCGCACCTCGATCCAGTCGTCGCCCGGGTCCGGGTCGGACCGCCACTCCCGGAAGCTGCCCTGGCGGCCGTCCGGCGCGGTGCTCCCGCCACCGCCACTTCCCGGCTGGAACGTCTCCGCGGTGTAGTCGGGCACGAACACGGCGATCCCGCCGGCCCGGCAATGCGCGAACGCGGTGCCGATGACCTGGGCCAGGTCGGCTTCGGTGGTCACGTAGTCGATGGCGTCGTGCACCAGCACGGCGTCGAACACCCGGCCCAGCCGCAGCGTCCGCATGTCGCCCTGATGATGCGCGCAGCCCGGGTTCAGCCGCCGCGAGGTGGCCAGCATGGCCGCGGACCGGTCCACCAGCGTGAGGTCCAGCGGCCCGGCCAGGTGGCTGGCCACGTGCCCGCCGCCGCTGCCCAGGTCGAGCACGTCGCGCACCGGGACGTCCGCGGTGCGCAGCACCGCCGCCAGGTAGGCCGCCTCGGCCGCGTACTCCCCGGGCGGCGAGATCAGCGGCCACCAGCCGGCCAGGTCCTGGTACAGCCGGTACTCAGGGTCCGGCCCGGCCGGCTGGCCGGCTACCACAAGCCCAGCAGCGAGCCGAGCACCCGGGCGGCCTGCCCGCCGCTCTCTTCGGCGATGCGCAGCGCGGCGGGCACGTCGAGGTCACTGGCCAGCGCGGCGCGCACCGCGTCCACCGCGGCGCCCCCGCTGCCCGGGACGGTACGGTCCGGCCGCCCGGCCGCGGCCTGCA
>DATCUG010000046.1:0-2148 GCA_036567525.1 Streptosporangiaceae bacterium
TTTCACCCGGGGCGAGCGGATGCTGGTCAGCTCGGTGCCGGCCGGCCGCATCAGATCGCCCCGTGTGTGTGCTGGGCAGGCGCCGTCAGGCCGCCGCGCTGGCCGCGTCCGGGCCGGCCTCGGCCAGCGCCGTCTTGGCCACCTCGACCAGAGCCGAGAACGCGGCCGGGTCGCTCACCGCGAGCTCGGCCAGCATCCGGCGGTCCACCTCGACGTCGGCCAGCTTGAGACCCTGCACGAACCGGTTGTAGGTGATGCCGTCGGCGCGGGCCGCGGCGTTGATGCGCTGAATCCACAGCCGCCGGAACGCACCCTTCCGGTCCTTACGGTCCCGGTAGGCGTACGTCATCGAGTGCAGGACCTGCTCCTTGGCCTTGCGGTAGAGCCGGGAGCGCTGGCCCCGGTAACCGCTCGCCCGCTCAAGGACAACCCTGCGCTTCTTGTGGGCGTTGACAGCCCGCTTCACGCGTGCCATTTCACTGACTCCCTTGCGGGCCGGGCTGGGTCACTTACCCAGCAGCTTCTTGGTCTTCCTGACGTCCGCCGGGGCCAGCGTCACGTCGCGGTTCAGCCGCCGGGTTCGCCGGCTCGGCTTGTGTTCCAGCAGGTGGTTCATGTTGGCCCGGCGGCGGATCACCTTGCCGGTCCCGGTGACCCGGAACCGCTTGGCCGCACCGCTGTGCGTCTTCATCTTCGGCATGGTCGCCGTTGTCTCCGTGTTCGTTGTGTGCCGTGGCGGCACGGTGCCCCGGATGCCTGCTGGCATCCGCTGTCTGTGGTGCCCCCGGCAGCTAAGACTGAGGTGCGGTCCTGCCCTCGCTCAGGCGCCCGCCTGCTCCGCCGGGCCCGTGCCGTTCTGGTGGCCGGCACTGTTCTGGCCGGCACTGTTCTGGCTGGCATTGTTCTGGCTGGCCCTGGGCTGGCTGGCCGGGCTGCCCGCGGGGCGGCGCGGCCGGGGCACCGGTCGCGGCGCCTCAGCCGGCGCGTCCCGGGACGCGCTGCGGTCGGACTTGGACTCGCTCTTCTTGCGATGCGGCCCGATCACCATGATCATGTTCCGGCCGTCCTGCTTGGGCTGGGACTCAACGAAGCCCAGCTCCTCGACGTCACCGGCCAGGCGCTGCAGCAGCCGGAACCCGAGCTCGGGCCGGGACTGCTCGCGTCCGCGGAACATGATGGTCACCTTGACCTTGTCGCCTTGCTTGAGGAACCGCTCAACGTGACCCTTTTTGGTCCCGTAGTCGTGCGGGTCGATCTTCGGCCGGAGCTTGATCTCCTTGATGACCGTCTGCGCCTGGTTCTTGCGCGACTCGCGGGCCTTGAGCGCGGACTCGTACTTGAACTTTCCGTAGTCCATGAGCTTGCAGACCGGCGGGCGTGCGGTGGGCGCAACCTCCACCAAGTCGAGGTCCGATTCCTGAGCCAGCCGGAGCGCATCATTCAGTGCGACGATTCCGACCTGCTCGCCGTTGGGACCGACGAGCCGCACTTCGGGAACGCGGATGCGGTCGTTGATACGGGGTTCGGCGCTGATGTGACCTCCTTGGGCCTGGTCACCGTCCGGGCCCGATGCCCGGATCGGCTGCGCTGCGACCATCCCGCGGAGCTCTTCCCGGCGGCGTCTTCCTGCCGCACCAAAAAGGGCCCCGCACCGGTGCATGCGAAGCCCACCTAACACCACAGCCCCCGCCCCGGATTCCGCGGCAGGGAATGTGTCGACCGGAACTGGCAGCCCCCTGATCAGTGCCCGCCCGATGACGGTCACGACCGGGGCGGTTCGCCCGGCCTGCCTGGCCAGCCCAGGAGGCCGGCAGGCTACCCGCCAGCCTGATGGCCGGCTAGGTGGGAGGTGGTCCTCCGCTTGCACGCCCAGCACGGACATGCCGGGCTGGTCGTCAGGTAAGACTAACAGCAATTTATGGCCCAGTGGTATTCCCAGTCAGGTCGGGCCCACCGTGGCCGGTGCGGTGCCCGTGTCCGACGTGCTGGGCGTGGGCGCCAGGGTAGGGCTGGACGGTGTCGGCGCCGGGGTGGTGGGCACCGGGGTGGTGGGCACCGGGGTCGGCGTCGTTCTGGACGGCGTCGGCGGCGGGGCCGGCGTCCGGGTCGGTGTCCGGGTCGGCGACGTGGCTGGGCTGGGGCTCAGCG
>DATCUG010000047.1:0-15880 GCA_036567525.1 Streptosporangiaceae bacterium
GCCGGGCTGGTCAGGTACCCATTGGCAGCGCCCGCGCCCGCCGCGGCCCCGCTGCCCGCCGGGTAACCGTCCGCGTGCCCACCAGCCTGGTAACCGTTGCCCGTGGGCTCGCCCGCCCGGTAATCGTGGCCGGCCTGCCCCTCAGCCAGGTGCCCGCCCGCACGGCCGGCTTCCCGCCGTCGCGGGCCAGGCCATCCTTCAGCCGAACGCCCATCCCGCCCACTCAGCCCAGCCAGGCCCGCGGCCGCCGCTGGGTCAGCAGCGGCGTAAGAGGTCGGTGCGTCGTACCGGCCGGGTACGTCGGAGGACTCGGCCGGCCGGTAGCTGGCTGATGCGTCATAGCCAGCACCGCTCGCCCCGGCGGCCGGCCTGGCCGGCCCGGGGTTAGCTTGCCCGGGGTTGGCCGACCCAGGGTTAGCCGGCCCGGGGTTGGCCCGCCCGGGGTTGGCCGGCGCCGCGCTGGCGGGCCCCGGATTGGCCGGCACCCAGGTGACTGGCACCGGATTGCCTGCCCCCGCATTGGCCGGCACCGAACCAGCCGGCCCAGTGTTGCCCGGCCCAGAGGTGCCCGGCCCAGAGTTGGCCTGCCCCGAGCTGGCCAGCACGGAGTCGGCTGGAACCGGGCCAGCGGGCCGGGCGGTGGGCGCCGGGCTGGCCGCGGCCGGCACCGGCCGGAATCCGCTGCGCCGGTTCCACGGCCGCAGCCGCGGCATGGTCAGCCACAGCAGCACCAGGAACCCGGCCAGCGTGACGACACCCAGGATCGGCAGCGCGGTGCGGATGATGGACAGCAGCACGACCATGCCGGCGAACAGGGTCGCCCACAGGTACATGATGAGCACGCTGGTCCGGTGCGAGTGGCCGATGTCCAGCAGCCGGTGGTGCAGGTGCTTCTTATCTGCCTGCCACGGCGACTGCCCGGCCCGGGTCCGCCGCACCACGGCCAGCAGCAGATCGACATACGGGATGAGCAGGATGGTGGCCGGCAGCAGCAGCGGCAGGATCTCCGGGAACCGGTTGACCGTGCCGCCGCTGTACGCGGCCGGGGTGGTCAGCGTGTTCGGGTCCAGCGAGGCCAGGCTGGAGATGGGCACGTAGGCCAGCAGCAGGCCGAGCAGCATGGCCCCGGTGTCGCCCAGGAAGATCCGGGCCGGGTGGAAGTTGTGCGGCAGGAAACCCAGGCAGACCCCGGCCAGCACGGCCGAGGCCAGTGCCGGGTCGGTCTGCTCGCTCAGTCCCAGCCGCTTGGCCAGCGTGTAGTAGTACAGGTAGAAGGCGGCCGCGCCGATCCCGACGATCCCGGTGGCCAGCCCGTCCAGCCCGTCGATGAAGTTAACCGCGTTGATGGTCAGCGCGACGATCAGGATGGTCAGCGCCGTCTGCTGGTCCGGGCTGAGCCCCAAGGTGCCGCCGCCGGGCATCGGCAGCCAGCCGACCACCGCGCCGCTCCAGACCAGGATCGCGCCGGCGCCGATCTGGCCGACCAGCTTGGTCAGCGCGCTCAGCCCCCAGCGGTCGTCTACCACGCCCATCAGCACGACAACGCCGCCGGCCAGCAGCAGCCCGCTGCCGACCCGGGTCCCGGTGAACACGCCGCTGAGCGGGAACATCCGGGACGCGACCAGCAGGGCGGCGGCAACGCCGCAGAAGATGGCCAGCCCGCCCATTTCCGGGACCGGCTCGGTGTGCACGTCCCGCTCCCGGGGCTCGTGCCAGGCCCCGAACCAGATGGCGAACTTACGGACCACCGGGGTGAGCAGGTACGTCACGGTAGCCGCGACCAGCACCGTGAGACCGTACTCTTTCATCCCGGCTCACCTGGCCTGCCTGGGTGGCTGTCCATCAGGAATCAACTCTAGAGCACTTACCCGGGGGGCTCAGGAGCACCGCCGTTCTGGTCGGCCGTTAACTGGCCGGCCGCGGCGCCGTCCGATTCGTCCGCCTCGCCCGCTACGCCTGCCACCTTACCCGGTTCATCCGACGGTGCGTCCGGGGCGCTGTCCGGGGCGGCCGATTCGCCGGTAATGACCGGATCCGGCCGCTCCCCGGGATCGGGCGCGTACGCGTCGCCATCCACCAGCGGGACGACCTCACGGAGCCGGTCGAGCGTGATCACGCCGGGCCGGAGCAGCTTGGGCACCGAGCCGGTCAGGTCCACGATGGTGGACGGCACGTCGCCCGGGCAGGGCCCGCCGTCCAGGTAGACGGCCACGCTCTCGCCGAGCTGCTCGGCGGCCTGGTCGGCCGTGGTGGCCGGCGGCTGCCCGGAGTAGTTGGCGCTGCTCACGGCCAGCGGGCCGGTCTTCTTGAGCAGGCCGAGCGCGACCGCCTGCAGCGGCATCCGGACCGCCACCGTGCCCTTAGTTTCGCCGATGTCCCAGACCAGGGTCGGACTGGACTTGAAGACCAGGGTCAGCCCGCCGGGCCAGAACTCGTCGATCAGGTCCTTGCCCATCTCGCCGAGCTCCTGGATCAGCGCGATGGCCGCGCGCACAGTGCCGACCAGCACCGGGGGTGGCATGTCCCGGCCCCGTCCCTTGGCGGCCAGCAGCCGGTCCACCGCGACCGGGTCGAACGCCTCGGCCGCGATCCCGTACACCGTGTCGGTCGGCATGACGACCAGCTGGCCGCGGCGCAGCGCGGCCTGGGCCTCCTGCAGACCCGCTTCGAGCTGCGCCGGATCCGAGCAGTCAAACCTCTCGCTCATCTTCTTCTCTCGCTCGCCTCCGGGGCGCCACGAGGCGCCTCCTTCCCTCCTCGCTCGGTCGCTCGTTCCTCGCTCCCTCGCTCGTCAGTCCAGTCGGCGCCGCGCCCCTCCAGCTCACTCATGGGCGTTCATCCTCCCACCTCTGCGGCCCCGGCCAGACCGCGGTGACGAACCGGTTCCGGCCGGCCAGGTCGCGGTGGTTGCGGGTGTCCCGCCAGCCCCGCTCCTCGGCGAAGACCCAGTACACCGCGGCGCCCTGCGGGGCGCCGTGCTCCACCGCGACGATGCCGCCGTCGCGCAGCAGCCGGGCCGCGGTCCGCTCGACGACCTTGACCGCGTCCATGCCGTCGGTACCACCCCACAGCGCGGTGGCCGGGTCGTACTCGCCGACCTCCGGCGGGATCGCGGCTCCCCACGGAATATACGGCGGGTTGCTGACCACCAGATCCACCGTGCCGTCCAGATCGCGCAGCGCGCGGCCGAAGTCCGCACCGTGCAGCGTCACCCGGCCCGCGGTGTGCGGCGCGGCGGCCGCGCACCGGTCGACGTTGCGCTGCGCCCAGCTCCGGGCCAGCGGGTCCACTTCGACCGCGTGCACCCGGGACCGCGGCACCTCCTGGGCGATGGCCAGCGCGATCGCGCCGGACCCGGTGCCCAGGTCGGCGACCAGCGGCTCGGACACGTCCATCTCGCGCAGCCGGTCGATGGCCCAGCCGGTCATCACCTCGGTCTCCGGCCGGGGCACGAACACACCCGGCCCGACGGCCAGGTCCAGGTACCGGAAGTAGGCGTGCCCGGTGATGTGCTGCAACGGCTCCCGCGCCTCGCGGCGGGCTATCTCGTCCCAGAACCGGGGGTTGAACTCGGCATCTTTGACCCGGTGCAGCTCGGTCCGGGACACGCCGTGCACATGAGCCGCGATCTGCTCCGCATCTGACCGGGGGGAATCCACACCGGCTTCAGCCAATCTGGACGAAGCGACCGCAATTTCGTTCAGCAGCAGGGTCATTGCGGGGCGCCCCGGGAAAGCGGCGCGCGGACCTCAGCCGGCATCCGCCGCTGCCGCGCGCTCGGAGCGGTCCGCGTCGATCAGGGCGGCGATGACCGCGTCCAGGTCGCCGTCGATGACATGGTCCAGGTTGTACGCCTTGTAGCCGACCCGGTGGTCGGAGATGTGGTTCTCCGGGAAGTTGTACGTGCGCACCCGCTGCGACCGGTCCACTTCCTTGACCTGGTGCCGCCGCTCAGCCGAGGCCTGCGCGTCAGCGTCGGCCTGCGCCTGGGCCAGCAGCCGGGCGCGCAGGATGCGCATCGCCTGCTCCTTGTTCTGCAGCTGGCTCTTCTCGTTCTGGCAGGACACCACGATGCCGGTCGGCTTGTGCGTGATCCGCACCGCCGAGTCGGTGGTGTTCACGCTCTGCCCGCCCGGGCCGGACGACCGGTACACGTCCACCCGCAGGTCGTTCGGGTCGATGGTCACCTCGACCGGGTCGGCCTCCGGCATGACCAGCACGCCCGCGGCCGAGGTGTGGATCCGGCCCTGCGACTCGGTGACCGGCACCCGCTGCACCCGGTGCACGCCGCCTTCGTACTTCAGCCGGGACCAGACCCCGTCATTGGGGCCGCCGCCCTTGCCGCCCGACTTGACCGCGACCGTGACGTCCTTGTAGCCGCCCAGGCCGGTGATGGTGGAGTCGAGCACCTCGGTCTTCCAGCCCTGCCGCTCGGCGTACCGCAGGTACATGCGCAGCAGGTCCCCGGCGAACAGGGCCGACTCCTCGCCGCCCTCGCCCGCCTTCACTTCCAGGATGACGTCCTTGCCGTCGCTGGGATCCCGGGGGGCGAGAAACTCGTTCAGCCGCTCCTCGAGCTGCGCCCGGTGCTGGCTGAGCTGCTCCGCCTCGGCCGCGAAGGACAGGTCCTCGCTGGCCAGCTCGCGCGCGGTGGCCTCGTCGGCGGTCGTCTGCTGCCACTCGCGGTAGGTCTCGACGATCGGGGTGAGTTCGCCGTAACGCCGGGACAGCGCCCGGGCGCGCTCGGGATCGGCATGCACCGCGGCGTCCGCGAGCGTGCGCTCCAGGTCCGCGTGCTCCGCCGCCAGCTCACCGAGCCGGTCGAACACCGTCGTCCTCCTCTAGCTCATCCTCATGATCGCGGCCCAAACGGACGATCACCGTGCCGCGGCCGCATGGCTGTGCCACGCCGCCCCAGCACGGTGACCGGGTAAAGCTACTTGGAGCCCGCTGCCTTCTTGCCGAACCGGCGCTCGAACCGGGCCACCCGGCCGCCGGTGTCGAGGATCTTCTGCTTGCCGGTGTAGAACGGGTGGCAGTTGGAGCAGATGTCGGCGTGGATCACGCCGTTCTTGGCCGTGCTCCGGGTGGTGAACGTGCTGCCGCAGGTGCAGGTCACCTCGGTCACCACATAGTCAGGGTGAATACCTGGCTTCACTTCGCTACTCCTAGCTCTGGCGGTCGCCGGGTCGCCGCGGGCGCTGCCGCTCGGGCGTGAACCGGTACCGCGCTATTGGTGGCTATCAGTGTGCCAGACCCTGCAACATGCCGCAGGGCCTGGCAATTCCCTGTGCTGGTCTCGGTTAGCTGCGGTCCTGGCCGACGGTGGTTTTCTGGACGTGGAGCAGGAACTCCGCGTTGCTCTTGGTCTCCTTCATCCGCTCCATCAGGACCTCGAGGGCCTGCTGGGGCTCGAGCGCGTGCAGCACCCGGCGGAGCTGCCAGACGATCCGCAGCTCCTCGGGGGTCATCAGGATCTCCTCCTTGCGGGTGCCGGAGGCATCCACGTCGATCGCGGGGAAGATCCGCTTGTCGGCCAGCTCACGGCGCAGCCGCAGCTCCATGTTGCCGGTGCCCTTGAACTCCTCGAAGATGACCTCGTCCGCGCGGGACCCGGTCTCGATGAGGGCGGTGGCCAGGATGGTCAGCGAGCCGCCGTGCTCGATGTTCCGCGCCGCGCCGAAGAACCGCTTCGGCGGGTACAGCGCGGTGGAGTCCACACCACCGGACATGATCCGGCCGCTGGCTGGGGCGGCCAGGTTGTAGGCACGGCCCAGCCGGGTGATCGAGTCCAGCAGCACGACCACGTCGTGGCCCATCTCGACCAGGCGCTTGGCCCGCTCGATGGCCAGCTCGGCCACCGTGGTGTGGTCCTCGGCCGGGCGGTCGAAGGTGGAGTGGATCACCTCGCCCTTGACCGAGCGCTGCATGTCGGTGACTTCCTCCGGACGCTCGTCCACCAGGACGACCATGAGGTGGCACTCCGGGTTGTTCTTGGTGATCGCGTTCGCGATGGCCTGCAGGATCATCGTCTTGCCCGCCTTGGGCGGCGAGACGATGAGTCCGCGCTGGCCCTTGCCGATCGGGCTGACCAGGTCCATGATCCGGGTGGTCAGCACGCCCGGGTCGGTCTCCAGGCGGAGCCGGTCCTGCGGGTACAGCGGGACCAGCTTGGTGAAGTCCGGCCGGCCGCGGGACTGCTCCGGGTCCAGGCCGTTGATCTTGTCCAGGCGGACCAGCGCGTTGAACTTCTCCCGGCGCTCGCCCTCGCGGGGCTGCCGGACCGCGCCCTCGATCACGTCGCCCTTGCGCAGCCCGTGCCGGCGCACCTGGGACAGCGACACGTACACGTCGTTGGAGCCGGGCAGGTACCCGGTGGTCCTGATGAAGCCGTAGTTGTCCAGCACGTCCAGGATGCCGGCGATCGGGATAAGCACGTCGTCCTCGGTGATGACCGGCTCGGCGTCCCCGCCGCCACCGCGCTCCCGGCGCCGGTTGCGGTTGCGGAACCGGTCCCGGCTGCGCCGGCGGCCCGACCCGTCATCGTCATCGCGGTCGGACATCTGCCCGCCGCGCTGGCCGCCGTCGCGCTGGCTACCGTCGCGGCCGCCGTCGCGCTGGCCACCGTCGCGGCCACCGTCACGCTGGCCACCGTCGCGGCCGCCATCACGCTGGCTACCCTCGCGCTGGCCGTCCCGCTGCTCACCACCGTCCGCCCGGGCCTGGTCGTCCCGCCGCCCGTTGCGCCGCCGGTCGCGCCGCTGCCCGTCACCCTGCTGCCCGCCGTCCGGCAGTCCGCGGCCACCGCTCTCAGCCTGGCCGTTCCGGCCCGCCTCGGCCGTGTCCTGCCCGCCGAACGCGAGCTGGCCGTCCCCGCCCTGGCCGCGGCCACCCTGCCCTTCGGCGGGGCCACCGGCCTGCGCGGCCGGACGTGACCCGTCTCGCTGCGCCTCGCGCGTTGTCGCGGCTGCTTCCTGCGCCGGCCCAGATGCGTGCCCGGCGTCGCCCAGAGCGGGCTGATTAGGTGTGTCTGACTCCATGGCGTCCTGCTCACGCTGGCGAGGTGCGCCGGCTCCCGCAGACGCGCCACGCTGGACTGTGTTGTCGTAGGCCCCGCTCCCGTCGCCAGCCGGCGAGCTGGCGGCCTGCTGGCCGTTGACAGACTCGCCGCCCTGCCGGCGGTGGCCGGCTCCGCCGTCCGGCCGTGGGGTAGCCGACGCCGTGTAGGCGGCGCCGCCTGCCTGCCTGGCCTGGATGGCTTCGACGAGCTGGCCCTTGCGCATCCGGCCGGTGCCGGTAATGCCCATCTCCTGCGCGATTCGCTGCAGATCGGCCAGCAGCATGCTGGACAGCCCGGAACCGCCGCGGCGGGTGGGCTTGTCGGTCACCGTCTCACCGGCGGGAGGAACCGCGCCCGACGGGCCACTGTCTGGTCCCGACGGAGACGCCTCAGGGGTGCCTGAGGAGCCGGTGAAGAGTTCGGTGGTGTCGCTCACGAGGGGTCCTTCCCAGGGAGCGGGCACCGGCCACGCATGCGGCCGGTCGACCCGGTGTTACGGCCCGGTGAATCGGCCGGGCCAGGTACTGCAGTTTTGCCAATGCCCGTACTGCCAAGGCGCGGGCTGTCGCCTGTTCCTCGTCCTGCCGCCCGCAGCGCCTGGCGGTTACTGGCCTGGCCTGTGCCGCCGGCCGGCAACCTCGGCGCTAACCCGGATTCCATGGCCGGGGTAGGGGTTTCGGAACGAGCCCAGACGGCTGGGGTAGCCCGCCTTGGCACTCCGTCCGCTCCTGGTTCACCGCAACCGCTCCATGTTTGGTGTACGCGGAGGGGAAGAGATGATCCAGAAAGTTGACGGAGCGTCACTGGCCCCGCCCGGCGGTGAGGCCGGTCAGGCGGCAAGTGACGGGCGAGCACCTGACCCCATGGCGGGGTATCTGGTGCAGTGCCTACCTTAACACTAGGAGCGCCCACAGCATTCCCTCGGCACCGGTCCGTGTGTCGTAGACGACCCTGGCCAGCCGCACGGCAGTATCCCGCACGGCTCGCTTGAGGCAGGTGTGCTGGGCGTCCGGAAGCCGGGCGGCTGGGAGCCGGGCGTCCGGGTGCGCTTACCGCGCGCTGTCTCAGGAGCGTTCGGCCGGCACGGCGGTCTGGAGGGTTGCGCCTTGCCGGTCGATGTCCAGGGGGCTTATACGCCATCCGATACCCGTTTCAGCAGCAATTGAATCCACCAGGTCAGGCCCAGGATTCCGGCCGGCCACGGTGAGCGCGAGCACGGCCGGCCCAGCACCGGACACGGTGGCCGCCACCCCGGCCGTGCGCAGCCGGCCGAGCAGGTCGGCGGTGTGCGGCATGACCTCGGCGCGGTAGCGCTGGTGCAAGTAGTCCTGGGTCGCGTCGAACAGCACCGATGGATCCCGGGTGAGCGCCGCGACCAGCAGCGCGCTGCGCGCCGCGTTCGCGGCCGCGTCCCGGTGCGGCACCGCCGCGGGCAGCGCGCCGCGGGCGGTGGCCGTGGCCAGGCCATCGGCCGGAACGCACAGCACCGGGCGGATCTCCTCGAGCACCGGCAGCCGGATCATCCGGGGCGTAGCCGGCTGGGCCCCGTCGCTGCCGTCGCTGCCGTCGCCCGGTCCGGCCGGCCCGGCACCCGGCCCGGCTGGGCCGGTGGTCCAGGCGATGGTCAGGCTGCCGTGCAGGCATGCCGCCACGTTGTCCGGGTGCCCCTCCAGGGCCGTGGCCAGTTCCAGCACGGTCTGGTCCGGGAGCAGGACGGCCCCGTCCCGGACCAGCGCACGGGCGGCCAGGATCCCGGTAATGATGGCGGCCGCGGACGAGCCGAGCCCGCGGCTGTGCGGAATGGCGTTAAGACTGCGTAGCGCGAGGCCGGCCGGCTGCCCGCCGAGGAGGCCGAACGCGGCCCGCATGGCGCGGACCACCAGATGGTTCTCCCCGGCCGCCGCGGTGTCCTGGCCTTCGCCGGACACCTCGATGTCCAGCCCGCCGCTGGTCGCCCGGACCACAGTCACGTCGTGCAGGGACAGCGCCAGGCCGAGCGCGTCGAAACCGGGCCCGAGATTGGCGCTGCTGGCCGGGGCGCGGATGATGACCGGTGCGGCCGGCCAGTCGGACTGCTTGGTCACGCGTGTGGTCCCCGGATCAGGCCAGGCCCAGCGCGGCCGCGGCGGCCGTGGAGTCGGCGGCGATGGTGATCGGGGCCGGCGCCGCGGACACCGCCCAGTCCGGGTCCTTGAGGCCGTTGCCGGTCACCGTGCAGACCACCCGCACACCCGCCGGGATCTGGCCCCGTTCCCGCGCCTGCAGCAGCCCGGCCACCCCGGCCGCGGAGGCCAGCTCGCCGAACACGGCTTCCCGGGAGGCCAGCATCCGGTAGGCGGCGAAGATCTGCCGGTCGGTCACCGAGTCGATCAGCCCGCCGGACTCGTCCCGGGCCGCCTCGGCCAGGCTCCAGGACGCCGGGTTGCCGATCCGGATCGCGGTCGCGATGGTCTGCGGGGCGCGCACCGGCTCGCCCCGCACGATGGGCGCCGCGCCGCTGGCCTGGAAGCCGCACATCCGCGGGGTCCGGCTGGCCCGGCCCGCGGCGGCGTACTGGGTGTAGCCCATCCAGTAGGCGGAGATGTTGCCCGCGTTGCCCACCGGCAGGCAGTGCACGTCGGGCGCGTCGCCCAGCTCGTCGACGATCTCGAAGGCGGCTGTCTTCTGCCCGTCCAGCCGGTCCGGGTTGACCGAGTTGACCAGGGCCACCGGGTACTCGGCGGACAGCTTCCTGGCCAGCTCCAGGCAGTCGTCGAAGTTCCCGTCCACCTGGAGCAGCTTGGCCCCGTGCACCAGGGCCTGGGCCAGCTTGCCCAGCGCGATCTTCCCGCGGGGCACCAGGACGGCACAGGACAGCCCGGCCCGGGCCGCGTAGGCGGCCGCGCTCGCGCTGGTGTTCCCGGTGGAGGCACAGATCACCGCCGTAGCACCACGGCCCACGGCCATACTCAACGCCATCGTCATCCCACGGTCCTTGAACGAGCCGGTGGGATTGGCCCCCTCGACCTTGAGGTACACATCGCACCCGGTCTGCGCGGACAGCACCGGGGCCGGCAGCAGCGGCGTGGCCCCCTCGCCCAGCGTGATGACGCTGGCGCCATCCGGCAGCGGCGGCAGCCACTCCCGGTACTGCTCGACCACGCCACGCCACGGCAGGTAGCCGGGCATGGCCTGCACCGACTTGGACTTCAGAGTGGCGTTCATTCGCTCGCCTCCCCCTCCACACGCATCACGCTGGCTACCGCGCGGACGGGGTCCATAGTGCCGAGTTCTGCCACGCAGCGCGAGAGGGCGGCGTCCGGCGCGGTGTGTGTCACGAGCACCAGCTGCGCGTCGTCACCCCGGCCTTCCTGGCGCACCGCCTTGATGGACACGTCGTGCCGGGCGAACACGTCGGCCACCCGGGCCAGCACACCGGGCCGGTCGGCCACATCCAGTGCCACGTGGTACCGGGTCAGCGTCTCACCCATGGGCAGCGCGGGCAGCTTGGCGTAGGTGGACGCGTCCGGCCCGCGGGTGCCCGCGATCCGGTTCCGGGCCACCGCCACCACGTCACCAAGCACGGCGCTGGCGGTGGGCACTCCCCCGGCGCCGGCCCCGTAGAACATGAGCTGGCCTGCGGATTCGGCCTCGACGAACACCGCGTTGTAGGCCTCCCGCACCCCGGCCAGCGGGTGCGACCGCGGGATCATCGCCGGGTGCGCGCGGACCGAGACCCCGCCATCCCGGCGCTCGCAGATGGCCAGCAGCTTGACCACCCGGTTCAGCGCCTTGGCACTGGCGATGTCCGCGGCGGTCACCGCGGTGATCCCCTCCCGGTACACGTCCGCCGCGGTGACCCCGGTGTGGAAGGCCAGCCCGGCCAGGATGGCCGCCTTGGCCGCCGCGTCGAAGCCCTCGATGTCCGCGGTGGGGTCCGGCTCGGCGTACCCCAGCGACTGGGCCTCGTCCAGCGCGTCGGCGAACCCCGCGCCGGAGGTGTCCATCCGGTCCAGGATGTAGTTCGTGGTGCCGTTCACGATGCCGAGCACCCGGTGCACCGCGTCCCCGGCCAGCGATTCACGCAGCGGCCGGAGCAGCGGGATGGCCCCGGCCACGGCCGCCTCGTAGTACAGGTCGGAGCCGCTGACCCGGGCCGCCTCGTGCAGCGTGGCGCCGTCCTCGGCGAGCAGCGCCTTGTTGGCCGTGACCACGGACTTGCCCGACTTCATCGCGGCCAGCAGCACCGACCGGACCGGCTCGATGCCGCCGATCACCTCGATCACGATGTCCACGTCCGGCCGGGTGACCAGGTCCATCGAGTCGGCGGTGAGCAGGCCGGGATCGACCGGCACCGCGCGGCTGCGGCCGGGCCGGCGCACCGCCACCCCGGCCACTTCGAGGCGGGCGCCGATCCGCGCGGCCAGGTCCTCCGCCTGCACGCCGAGCAGGCGGAACACCTCCGACCCCACCGTGCCGCAGCCCAGCAGGGCTACCTTCAGCGTCCGCACGACGGCCGCTCTCCTCTCCTCGCCTGGCCTGCCATCACCCGGCGCCGCATCAGGCCTCTCACCCGCCGCTTTACCGGGCGCCTTACCGGGCGCGTTAGCTGGCGCCTCATCCGGCGTCCAGCCGGAGCAGATCCTCGATGGTCTCCCGGCGCAGCAGCAGCCGGGCCGCGCTATCCCGGACGGACACCACGGCCGGCCGGCCGATGTGGTTGTAGTTGCTGGCCATCGACCGGCAGTACGCGCCGGTAGCGGCGACCGCGAGCAGGTCGCCGGGCACTACGTCGGACGGCAGGTAGCAGTCCCGGACCACGATGTCGCCGCTTTCGCAGTGCCGGCCGACGACCCGGGACAGCATCGGGGCCGCCGCCGACTCCCGGGACGCCAGCACGGTGGTGTACTCCGCGTCGTACAGCGCGGTGCGGATGTTGTCGCTCATCCCGCCGTCCACGCTCACGTAACTGCGCAGCCCGTCCACGTCCTTGACCGTCCCGACCTCGTACAGGGTAACGGTGCCCGGCCCGACGATGGCGCGGCCCGGCTCGACTGTGAGCCGCGGCACTGGCAGCCCCGCGCTGGCGCACTGGGCCCGCACGATCTCGTGCAGGTTCTGGGCGATGATCTTGATGTCGGCCGGGTCGTCATCGCCGGTGTAGGCGATGCCAAGGCCGCCGCCGAGGTTGAGTTCGCGGATCTCCAGCCCGTGCTCGTCACGGATCGCGGCGGCCAGGGCCAGCACCCGGCGGGCGGACATCTCGAAACCGTCGGTGTCGAAGATCTGCGAGCCAATGTGCGAGTGCAGGCCGGCCAGGTCCAGCCCGGGACAGGCCAGCACCCGGCGGACCGCCTCGGCCGCCGCCCCCGAGGACAGCGAGAAGCCGAACTTCTGGTCGTCGTGCGCGGTGGCCACGAACTCGTGCGTGTGGGCCTCCACCCCGGTGGTCACCCGGACCAGCACGGCCGGCCGCCTGGCCGGCGGCGTGACCGCGGTCAGGCCGGGCGCGGTGACCTCCGGCTCGGTCAGGTAGGCCAGCCGGGCGATCTCCTCGAAGGAATCCACCACGATGTGGCCCACGCCGACCTCGATCGCCCGGGCCAGCTCGCTGGTCAGCTTGTTGCTGCCATGCAGCGTGATCTGGGCCGGGGGCACCCCGGCCTGCAGCGCCACCTCCAGCTCCCCGCCGGTGCACACGTCGACACCCAGGCCCTCGTCGGTCACCCAGCGCAGCACGCCCCGGCAGCAGAACGCCTTGGCCGCGTAGAACACCCCGGCCGCGTCGCCGAACGCCTCCCGGTACCCGCGGCAGCGCAGCCGGAAGTCGTCCTCGTCACAGATGAACAGCGGGGTGCCGAACTCGGCGGCCAGGTCCCGCACGTCCAGGCCGCCGATGGTGAGCGTGCCGTTGGCCCGCTGCGCGGTCCGCGGCCAGATGGCCGGGTCCAGCGCGTTCAGGTCGCGCGGCGGCGTCGGCGGGTGCTCCGCGGGCAGCACGTCGGCATGACGCGGGCCAGCGGGGTGGGCGACACGGCTCATCGGGTTTCCTTGCTGGTCGGGTGTGGTTGGCCTGCCGGAAGGCCGAGCAGGCCGAGGCCGGTGCCGAGCACCGTCTGCGCTGCGCCGGCCAGCATCAGCCTGGCCTGCCGGAGTGGCTGGCCTGTCCCGGCCGGCTGGTCTGGTCCGGTCCGCTGGTCTGGGCCGGGCGGCTGGTCTGGGCCGGGCGGGAACGCGCCGGGCTGGCTGAGCGGGCAGTGCTGCTGCCAGTCCAGATACGTTCCGGCCAGGTCTTCCAGGTAGCCGGCCAGCACGTGCGGCTGGCCGCGGCGCGCTGCCCCGGCCACCCGTTCTGGAAGCCAGGACATCGCGTCGAGCAGCGCCTGCTCACGTGGGTGGGCGAGCAGGTGCGGCTGGAACTGGGCCACGTCCACCGCTGGCAGGCCGAGGTCAGCGGACCACCGGAGGATGGACGCGGCGTGCGCATGCGCGTACCGCACAGCATAGAAGGGGTTGCCCAGATGCTGCGCGGCCGCGGCGCGTGGGTCGATGGCCCGGATACGGCGGCCCGGGCCGGTGCCGGTGGGCACGGCCCGGCTGAGCGCGTACCGGATCGCGTCCGTCCCGGCGAACGCCACCGCCGCGGTGACCGGCCCGCGATCTGCCCTGGCCGACTCGCCCGGCGGGCCGGTCCAGCTCACCTCGGCGCCCGCCGCACTGGCCAGCCGGCCGGCCAGTTCCGCGGCCAGCCACCGCCAGGCCTCGTCCCAGCTGCCCGTGGCGGCCAGCGCTGTCCCGGCCGGCGCGGTCACCGTGGTCCCGCGCAGCGCCGTACTGCGTGCGCAGTCCGGGCCGGCCTGGCTGATCCGGGCGGCCAGCCGGCCCAGCGCCTCCGGGCTGACGGTCAGCGACAGGTATCCCGGCCCGGTGACCGTGACGTGGCAGACACCGGCCCCCGCTGCGGGCAGCCGGTCCGCGAGCATCGCGGCGATCCGCGCCGGATCGCCCGCCGACCGGCTGGCCAGCAGGAACGGGATGGTGGTTGCGTAGCTGCCCGGACCGCCGCCCGCCGCGGCCGGCACCGGCCGCCAGCTGCCCGCCAGTGCCGCGCTGGTCAGCGTGGGGCCAGCCAGCTCACCAGCGGCCTGGGCCATCCCGGCCGCGGCGGCCACGGCCGCGCTCAGCTCCCGGGTGATCACTCAGAGAAGGGTATCCGGGCTGGCCCGGCGCACCGTCAGCCTTGTTCCGGCTGTCCTTCGGCGGTGCCCTCGACCATCTGGTCGGCCGGCGCGCGGGCCGCCAGCTCGCGGACTACCCGGATCATCTCGCCCGGGTCGAACGGCTTGGTCAGGTACGCGTCGACGCCGATCTCCCGGCCCCGGTTCTTGTCGTCCTCCTGCGCCCGGGCCGTGATCAGCACCACCCGGATGTTGCTGGTCTGCGGGTTGCGCCGGAGCTGTCCCGCGGTCACCCAGCCGTCCAGCCGCGGCATCATCACGTCGAGGGTGATCACGTCCGGGTCGATCGCGGTGACCTTGTCCAGGCAATCCTGGCCGTCCACCGCGGTCGCCACGTCGAACCCTTCCAGGGTGAGGTTGACCGCGATGAGCTGACGAATCACCTCATCGTCGTCCACCACGAGCACGCGTCCCAGAGCCTCGGCCACGCCGCGAGGCTAGCGCGTCCCCGGGACTTCCCGCGCCAACACGCCGGACGCATGCCCGGTCCAGCCGGGCGTGCCCGGGCCTGCGCTGGCAGGTTGGTCCAGAGCCCAGTCCGGTGCTGATACTCTTTTCTCCGCCCTGAAGCCCCCGTAGCTCAGGGGATAGAGCAACGGCCTCCGGAGCCGTGTGCGCAGGTTCGAATCCTGCCGGGGGCGCAAATTTCAACTAGCAAGTATGTAGCTGAGCAGCAGATTCGCTTTCGGTCTCAGTTTGAGCGGCCGGTCATGGCTCGCGGAGTTCAGCAACCCAGGGTCAGACCGGAAGCCTACGGTGGCGACTGCGCGGCCTGGGGATCGTCTCCGGCGTCCCGGTCAAGCTGTCTTTGGGCCAGGTGTCTTTGGGCCAGCTGCCGCTGCCGGGCTGCCTGCTGGCGCGCCCGGCGGCTTCGGGACCGGAGTGTGGCGGCCCGGTGCGGCTGCTGCTGGGCCATCTGGTCCAGCACCGCGGCCAGGTGCTCCTCGGTATCGGCTACCGCGGCGATTACCGTGGCCGCGCGGGCAAATGCCTTCCGGGCCTGCGCCCAGGTCAGCTCAGCCTGGCCGGGATCGGGCGGCCCGTGGCCGGGATGGGGCGGTCCCTGGCCGGGCAGGTCATCGTCTCGACCGATCATCACGCCCTCCTAACCCGGTGCGGTAACCGCGGCTACCCACCGCAAGCGGGCCAAACCTTGCAGACGCTCTCCGTGCAGCGCAGTTCGCCGAGACCGTCGAGACAGCCAGCCGCAACACCGCTGCCTTGCGGCGGCTCAGATGATCACCGGGTAGTTGATGTAGAAGGAGGCCACATTCCAGGGTGACCTCCTTCTACATCAACAACGGGTGCCGTTTGCGGCGTGTATCACTGGTCACACCAGCATCACCGCTTCACCAGGCGGGCCCGGGCGGCTGCCGCTGTGCCGCTTACCTCAGCGGTGTCGCGTGCCCGATGTTGACGCCCGCGAGCAGGAGGGGCGGCGGAGCAGTCGTGGGTTCAACCTGCGGGGCGCAGTCTGGTAGCCGGTTGCCTGGAGGCAGGGCGGCGCGTGTCCGGCACGGCGGCGGGCGTGCCGGCTCGTACTGTGTTGGCGACTATCTGGGCGGCCAGCTCGCGAACGGGGACGTTGGATCGTTGGGAGGCC
>DATCUG010000048.1:0-10163 GCA_036567525.1 Streptosporangiaceae bacterium
GGTCCATCACCGGTGTCATCGGCTTCGTGCTGGTCCTGGTCCCGCTGACCCAGCTCATTCCGGGCACGGTCGGCAAGTACGTGCACGCTTACCTGCCGACCGCGGCGGGCCAGCTGATCGGCCAGGCCCACCAGCAGGCCAAGCAGGTGCTGTCGCCGTGGCAGGGGTTCGGCGTGTTCTGCCTGTGGACGGTGGTGCTGCTGGCCATCAGCGCCTACCTGCTCAAGCGCCGGGACGCCTGACCCGGTTAACCGGCGCCCTGGCCGGCCGCTAACCGCTGGCGGCCAGGGGCTCGTCGGCCAGGTGGGCCCGGACCGCCAGCAGCGCCTCGTACTTCCGGCGCACGTCGGCCCGGTCCGGGGCGTCAGGCACCGACTCATCACTGGCCTGGATGATCATCGACGCCTGGTCCAGCAGCACCCGGCGCTGATCTTCGGCCGTGGTCCGCTCCATGATCCGGGCCAGGCCGTCGAGCAGCCGGATCAGCACGGCCGGGTTGCCCCGGCTGCTCTGCCGGATCTTCTCGAACGACCGCTGCACCAGGCGGTCGTAGGTGGGCTCGGGAGTGATCACCCGGATCGCGCCGGCCCGGTCCCGGTGCACCTGGGCGGGCTGCCACCGGCCGGCCACCTTGCACAGGCTGTCCGACAGCCAGTCGATGCAGGTCAGGCCGGTGAACGTGTCATTGATGGCGGTGGAGAGGGCGCGGATCGCGATCTCCACGAGCTGGTCGATGCCGAACGAAACGTCCTGGGCCAGCGTCCGGTATGGCCCGGTCAGGTGGGTACGGGTAAGTTCGCGGGCGACGCCGGGCGCCGCACTGGCCGGCCACACGGTGGCCAGCGGGCTGCCCCGGGCCAGGAAATGCCCGGGCCGGTAACGCAGGAAGATCACCGCGTCGGCCTGCTCGGCGATGCGCAGCAGCGTCCGGCGGTGGATGTACTGCAGGTAACCACTGTCCGAGGCCAGCACCACGCCGCCTTCCTCGGGCAGGCTGGCCAGCACGGCCGCCACAGTGGGGTCGCCCGGGCGGGCCGCCCCGTCGCCCACGTACTCCTCGATGGCCGCGGACAGGTCGGCGGAGATCCCGGCGATCACCTCGGGCAGCTGGATCTGGGTAGCGATGTGGTGGATGAAGTAGATCAGCACAGCCAGGTCGACCACGGTGAGCGCGAGCGTGACCGTGATGCTGATATGCGGCACGAACGGTCCGTGCGGGCCTGGGCCGCCGATCGACACCAAGGTGCACACCGCGTACACGAACGTGGCCACGAATGTGCCCAGAGTCAGCTGGGTGCCCCGGTCGCGGATGAACGTGCGCAGCATCCGCGGGCCGAACTGGGTGGACACCAGGGTCAGCGCCACGATCACGATGGAGAACACCACGCCGACCACGGTGATGATGGCCGCGGCGATCGCGGTCAGGATCTGCCGGGCGGCGTCGGCTGACCCATTGATCACCCAGGACGGCAGCGTGAAGTCGCCGCGGAAGGCGGCCTGATCGATCAGCAGCGTGACCACGAACAGGACGATCCCGGCCACCACCAGCAGCGCCGGGACCAGCCACAGGTTGGTACGCAGCGCCTCGCGGTGGTGGCCGGAGACGTGGATGCGGCGAATCACAGCGCCCTCCGCAGGCCGGGATAACCCGAAGTCTTCCCAGCCCAGCCCGGAACTAGCCCACGCAGGCCGGGCCGAGGAGCTGCTTTAGGTCGGCGGCCAGTGCCGGTGACGGCTTGACCCGCAGCTTGTCATCCAGCCGGACGATCGTCGCCCGTGGGCCATTGCAGAGTCTGAGGTGTACCTCGGCCAGCCCCGGGTGGGTGGACAGCACCTCGCGCAGCCGGTCCACCACGGGCGCGACGCACCGCTGGACCGGGATCGACACCACAAAAGGGCCGCTCTCGCCGACCGACAGGTCCGGCGCGGTCACCTCCGATGCGATCAGCTTGGGGGTGTCTTCCCGCCGGTCCAGCCGCCCCTTGACGACCAGGATCGCGTCCTCGGCCAGCAGTAGCGAGCACTGCTGGTAGGCGGCCGGGAAGAACAGCACCTCGATGGCGCCTTCCAGGTCCTCCAGGGTGGCGGTGGCCCACGGGTTGCCCTGCCGGGTGACTTTCCGCTGCACGCCGGACAGGATCCCGCCCACGGTGACCAGCTGGCCGTCGGGTCGGCCAGCCCGCTGCTGGCGTTCGGTATCGTCGGCGGCGGAACTGAGCAGCTCGGCCACGGAACAATCCGTGTTCGCGGCCACGATATGCTCCACGCCGAGCAGCGGATGGTCCGAGACGTACAGCCCGAGCATCTCCCGCTCGAAGGCCAGCAGGGTGGTCTTGTCCCACTCACCGTCCGGCACCGGGACCTCGAAGCTGGCCTCGGTCTCCGCATCCCCGCCGAACAGCGAATCCTGGCCGATGGCCTCGTTCCGCTTCACGTCGATGACGGTGTCGATGGCCTGCTCGTGGATGATGACCAGGCCTTTGCGCGGATGCTTGAGCGAGTCGAACGCGCCCGCCTTGACCAGCGATTCGATGACCCGCTTGTTGCAGACGTTGATCGGCACCTTGTTCAGGAAGTCGGCGAAGCTGGTGAAGGCACCCTTGCTGGCCCGGGTCTCCACGATGGCGTCCACCACGTTGGTGCCGACGTTGCGGATCGCGGCCAGGCCGAACCGGATGTCGTTGCCCACCGGGGTGAAGGTCGCGTCGGACGCGTTCACGTCCGGCGGCAGCACGGTGATGCCCATCCGGCGGCACTCGTTCAGGTACAGCGCGCTCTTGTCCTTGTCCCCGGAGACCGAGGTGAGCAGCGCGGCCATGTACTCGGGCGGGTAGTTCGCCTTGAGGTAGGCGGTCCAGTAGGACACCAGGCCGTAGGCGGCGCTGTGCGCTTTGTTGAACGCGTAGTCGGAGAACGGGACCAGGATGTCCCACAACGTCCTGATCGCGGAGTCGGAGTAGCCGTGCGCCTTCATGCCGTCCGAGAACGGCTTGAACTCCTTGTCCAGGATCTCCTTTTTCTTCTTGCCCATGGCCCGGCGGAGCAGGTCCGCGTTGCCCAGGCTGTACCCGGCCACCTTCTGCGCGATGGCCATGACCTGCTCCTGGTAGACGATCAGCCCGTAGGTGTCGCCCAGGATGTCGGCCAGCGACTCGGCCAGCTCGGGGTGAATCGGCACCACCGGCTTGCGGTTGTTCTTCCGGTCCGCGTACTCGTTGTGCGCGTTGGCGCCCATCGGGCCGGGCCGGTACAGCGCGCCGACCGCGGAGATGTCCTCGAAGTTGTCCGGCCGCATGCTGCGCAGCAGGGCCCGCATCGGCCCGCCGTCGAACTGGAAGATGCCCAGCGTGTCGCCGCGGGCCAGCAGCTCGTAGGTGGGCTTGTCGTCCAGTGGCAGCGCGTTCAGGTCGACGTCGGTGCCCCGGTTGGACTTGACCCCGCGGACCGCGTCGTCCAGCACGGTCAGGTTGCGCAGGCCGAGGAAGTCCATCTTGAGCAGGCCCAGCGACTCGCACGCCGGGTAGTCGAACTGGGTGATGACCGCGCCGTCGGTCTGCCGCTTCCACACCGGCACGTGGTCGATGATCGGCTCACTGCTCATGATCACGCCGGCCGCGTGCACCCCGGCCTGGCGGATCAGCCCCTCCAGCCCGCGCGCCGTGTCGATGACCTGCCGGACCTCGGCCTCCGCCTCGTACAGGGCGCGGATCTCGCCCGCCTCGCCGTACCGCGGGTGCGACTCCTCGAAGATGCCGGACAGCGGGATGTCCTTGCCCATCACCGCGGGCGGGAACGCCTTGGTGATCCGGTCACCGAGCGCGTACGGGAAGCCGAGCACCCGGGCCGCGTCCTTGACCGCCGCCTTGGCCTTGATCGTGCCGTACGTGATGATCTGCGCGACCCGGTCCTCGCCCCACTTCTCGGTGACGTACCGGATCACGTCACCCCGCCGACGTTCGTCGAAGTCGATGTCGATGTCGGGCATGGACACGCGTTCCGGGTTCAGGAACCGTTCGAAGATGAGCCCGTGCTGCAGCGGGTCCAGGTCGGTGATGCCCAGCGCGTAGGCCACCAGGCAGCCCGCGGCCGAGCCGCGGCCCGGGCCGACACCGACCCCGTTCCGCTTGGCCCACATGATGAAGTCGGCCACGACCAGGAAGTACGAGCAGAAGCCCATCTGCGAGATGATGCCGATCTCGTACTCGACCTGCTGGCGGCGCTGCTCGTCGTAGCCGTCCGGGTAGCGCCGGTCCATGCCGCGCCAGACTTCCTTGCGCAGCCAGCTTTCCTCGGTCTCCCCGGCCGGCAGGTCGAACGACGGCATCAGGTTCTTCGGCTGGAACGCTACGTCCGCCCGCTCGGCGATGAGCAGCGTGGAGTCGCAGCCGGACTGCCACTCCTCGTCGGTGAACAGGGCCCGCATCTCCTGCGGGCTCTTCAGGTAGTAACCGGTGCCGTCGAACTTGAACCGTCCCGGGTCGGCCATGTTCGACCCGGTCTGCACGCAGAGCAGCACTTCGTGTGCCTTGGCGTCGGCCTCCACCGCGTAGTGCGAGTCGTTGGTGACCACGAACGGCAGGTCCAGCTCGCGGGCGATGCGGCGCAGCCCGTCCCGGACCCGCTGCTCGATGGACAGCCCGTGGTCCATGATCTCGACGAAGAAGTTGCCCGCGCCGAAGATGTCCTTGTAGGCGGCGGCCGCCTCCAGGGCCTGCGGGTACTGGCCGAGCCGGAGCCGGGTCTGCACCTCGCCGCTCGGGCAGCCGGTGGTGGCGATGATCCCCTTGCCGTGCGCGGCCAGCAGTTCCCGGTCCATCCGCGGCTGGCGCAAATACCCTTCCAGCGAGGCCAGCGAGGACAGCCGGAACAGGTTGTGCATGCCTTCGGTGGTCTCGGCCAGCAGCGTCATGTGGGTGTAGGCGCCCGCCCCGGACACGTCGTCGTCTTTCTGCGCCGGGGTGCCCCAGCGCACCGGCTGCCGGTTCCGGCGGTGCTCTGGCGCGAGGTAAGCCTCGATGCCGATGATCGGCTTGATGCCGGCCTTGGTCGCCTTGGACCAGAAGTCGTAGGCCCCGTACAGGTTGCCGTGGTCGGTCATGGCCACGGCCGGCATGCCCGCCCGCTCACATTCGGCGAACATGTCCTTCAGCCGCGCAGCCCCGTCCAGCATCGAATACTCGGTGTGGACGTGCAGGTGGACGAAGCCTCTGCCAGCCCGGGGGGACGACCCCCCGGAACCCCCCGATCGCCGCTCTGCGCCGAGGCTTCCGCCGGTATTTTGCGTCGCGGCTGCCGTCATGAACGTACTGCCTCCTTCGGGCATGCGCGACGGCGCCCGTACGGGCGCCGGGAACCAGGGCCGGGGGAAGTGGCCGGTGCCGCTCTCACCTGGCTGGAGATGCCGCGCCCCGGCGGCGCGGCCCCAGCGCAGGCGGCGGTGCACCAGCCCGGCTCAGACGAGCTTACTGAGGCCCACGGCGGCCGGCGACCCGGCGCGCCGCATGCCGCGGATGTCCCGCTTTGCCCGCCGCCGGCCGGGGCCGGCCACATCCGGCTTGAGTACGGTCGGTAGTGTTTGTAATACAGCAAGTAATCAATGGCTCTCTCCGCTGACGGGGCCTGCCGCGGAAGCTGCCGATGACGCACCACCTGTTCACGCATGAGCACGAGCCGTCCCGGGCGCAGCCGGGACGGGCGAAGCCGGCCGCCCGGCGCCGCTGGGCCGCCCTGGGCACGGCCGCGGTCTGCCTCTGCCTGGCCGTGGCCATCGCCGCGGATACCGGCCACCCAGCGGGGCCTGGGACGGCGGCGTCGCGGGCGGCCGACGCGGAGCAGTCCAGGAGCTACGTCGTACCCGGCTACCACGGCTATCGCGCCGGGCGGGCCGGGGCCCGGGCCAGCGCCCGCAGCGTCGGCCGGGCTTACCAGTTCCTCACCCTGATGCTGAACCTGCACAACCCGCCCGGCGGCAGCCCGGCTGAGCTGCCCACCCTGCCGCAGAGCTACCTCGGCGGGGTGCTCGGCCTGGAGCACTACACCGTGTCCACCATCTACGACGACGCGCTGGTCATCGACGCGTACCTGGCCATGCACACCGGGTGGGGTGATGTCCGGGCCGAGCGGATCGGGAACGCGCTGGTCTACCTGCAAACGCACGGGCCCGGGCGGCTGTACGACCAATACCGCCCGGGCGGGGTGGACAGCCCGGACGATGTGCAGGCCGCCAGCCCGGCCAGCAACACCGGCGACGTGGCCTGGGCCGGGCTGGCCCTGGCCCAGCTGTACGCGGCGACCGGGAACACGCGATACCTGACCGCGGCGATCGGCATCGGCCGCTGGATCCAGGCCAACTGCCTGAGTAACCGCGGTCCGGGTGGCTACACCGGCGGATATGACTCGGGCGGCCGGATCACCTGGAAGTCCACCGAGCACAACATCGACGTGTTCGCGCTGTTCCGGCTGCTGGCCCGGCTGACCGGCCAGCATGTCTGGCTGAACTGGGCCCAGCACGCGCGCCGGTTCGTCGTGGCCATGTGGGACTGGCCGCCCGGCGTGTTCGACATCGGCACGACCGCGAACGGCGTCAGCAGCAACGAGAGCGTGCAGGCCGAGGACGTCAACACCTGGTCCTACCTGGCGCTGCAGGATCCCGCCTACGAGACCTCGGTGGACTGGGTGATGCAGAACCTGACCAGCCATGCGGGCCGGTTCCAGGGGGTCAGCCTGTCCACCTGCGACCGCAGCGGCGTCTGGTTCGAGGGCACCGCGCACCTGGCCGACGCGCTGCAGTCGTCGCCAGACCCAGACGGCATCCAGGCCGCCGCCGGGTACCTGGCCGATCTCAGGTACGCCCAGGCGCACGGCCCGGACGCCGACGGCCTGGGCATCATGGCCGCGTCCGAGAACGGCCTCACCGACTGCCAGGGCGATTTCGTCTACGCCTCGCTGCACACCGGCACCACGGCCTGGTACATCCTGGCCGCCAAGGCGATCGACCCGCTGTCCGCCACCCCGCTCATCGAGCAGCCGGTCCGCTAGCGCTGGGTCAGGCCGCGGGCAGCTTGCGGCGCAGCGCGCCGACCTGGCCGGTGACCCGGTTCACCCCGGCCGCGGCCCGGCCTGCCCGGGCCCCGGCCTTGCCCGATATCCGGGCCGTCCGGGTGGCCAGCGCCACGTCCCGGTGCACGTCCCGGGCCGCGTGCCGGCTGCGCCAGGCCAGTGACGGGCTGCCGCTGGTGTCGGCCGCGGCGATCAGCAGCCCGCCCAGCATGGTGAGGTTCTTCAGGAAGTGAATCCGCTGCTGGGCCCGCTCCTGCTTGTCCTCGATCTCCCAGTACCGGTGCCCGGCCAGCGTGGTCGGCACCAGCGTGCCGGCCAGCACGGCCGCGGACAGCCGCGGGAACCAGCCCATGGCCAGCATCGAGCCGGCCACGCACTGCACGGCACCGTTGATCCGCACGTTCTGCTCGGTCTCTTCGGGCAGCATAGACACCCGGCTGGTGACCGGGCGGACCACTGGCTCAGCCCGGGCGGCCACCCGCTCCGGGTTCCGCCAGGTCTGGTAGCCCTGGACGACGAAAATGGACGCCAGCATCGGGCGCGCGAAAGCTCTCAGCACAGCCATACCCGCACCCTGCCCACCAATCCCCCCGCTTAACGCCCATACCCGCCCAGTGCCGCCGGGCCCGCCCGGCCGCCGGTCAGCCCTCTGGCCGGGGACTGAACAGTGCGAACATGCTGCCGTTGGGGTCGGTGAGGTAAGCGACGACCATCCCGTCGGGCAGCGTCATCGGCGCCACGACGACCTTGCCGCCGAGTTGCTCGGTGCGGGCCGCGGTGGCGGCCACGTCGGTGACCCGGACCACGAACACGGCGTACGGCGGGATGTTGCCGCCGGTGTTGAAGATGCCGCCGGACGGGCCGTCCGCCCCGGCCGCGGTGATCAGCGTGTAGTCGCCGTCCGGTGCGAACGTCCAGCCGAACAGCGGCCCGTAGAAGTCCTTGGCCGCCTGGACGTCCGGGGCGCCGATCTCGAACCAGGCGACGGTGTTGGCAGCAGGAGCCGACATGAGTTCCTCCAGTCATCGACAACGTGTCTGGAGCCAGCCTGACCGGGTCCCGCGACACCGTTATGTCGGTGTTTCCTGGCTTTCCCGGCGCCTGGTCAGACGTGCAGGTCGGGACGGCTGATCAGCGCGTCCGGGATGTCCACGTCCAGGTCCTGGTAGGACCGCGGCGGGGCCGGCACACCGGTGTCGGCGGCGGCCAGGATCCGGTCCAGCCGGAACGCCCGGCTGCCCTGGCGCAGCCGGCACCAGGCCATCAGGTACCACTGGTTCCGGGTCGCGGCGAACGCCACCGGTTCTACTTCGCGCACCGTCACCTGGCCGTTGCGGTCCCGGTAGTCGAGCCGCAGCACATGGCCGGCCGTGATGGCTTCCTGGATGACCAGCGGCACTTCGCCCGGCTGCGGGCTGCCCCACCGGCTGGCCGCCCGTTCCCGCGCCGAGCGCGGCCGGGCCGCGCTTCCGTGACCGGTCGTGCCGTCCGGGACCGCGCACCCGGCCACACCATCCGTGCCCGGATGCGCCGGCCGGCTGCCCGCGGTCGCGACCGCGGCGTCCACCGCCACGGCCGGGACAGCTGCGTCCCGGTCCGGGCGGCCCGCGCCGATCAGCCGGACCCGGTCGATGAGGTGTGCCGCCTGCGCGGTCTGCGCGGCCGGGGCGACCGCGAGCACCTTGCGCAGCGCGCTGCGGGTCGCCGCGGCGAACGGGGTCCGCTCGTCCCGGGCCAGGGCCACCGCGATCGCCACCATCTCGGCCGCGGTGAAGTTGACCGGCGGCAGCGTCATCGTCTTGTCGATGGCGTAGCCGCCGTGGCGGCCGGGCTCCGCGTAGACCGGCACGCCCGACTCCTGCAGGGCCAGGATGTCCCGCTCGACCGTCCGCACGCTGACCTCGTACCGCGCGGCCAGCCGCCGGGCCGACTGCGGCCGGGGCGCGCTGGCCCGCAGGTCCTCGACGAGGGCGTAGAGCCGGTCGGTGCGGTTCACGGCAGGGACGTTACCGGCCGCCACCGACAGTCCGGCCTAAATCACTTATCTAATCGTTAACCAGCTACCCAATGCGCCCCGCGGACAAATTGGGCACAATCATGTCGCAGGCTGCACGTCCGCTGCCTGCGCCGCACGTGAGGAGGCGGAGGATGTCTGTTGCCTTAGCCAGCACCACAGTCGGCCTGCCCGCGTCTCCGTTCCCGCCGCTGGCGGTGGGCTTCTTCGGGCTGGGCACCGGCTACCTGATCTACGGCACCCAGGAACTGTTCGGCTACCCCGCGCGAGGTGAGCGGGTCGACCCGGCGGTGGGCATCTGGGGTATCTGGATGCCCGGCTTCATGCAGTTCATCACCGGCGTCTACCTGTGGGCCGGGCTGACCTTATTTGGCACGTTCACCGCGGCCCCGCCGCTGTACATGGCCGCGCTGGCGTTCACCGCGTACGGCGTGCACTGGTTCGCGATGGGCTGGATCCGGATCCGCGCCGCCGACGCCCGGGCCAACATCGGGATGACCGCCGCGTTCCTGCTCATCTCGATCCTGGGCATCATCGTGTTCTTCAAGGCGGGCGACGCCCCGGTCGGCGGCCTGTTCATCGGGCTGACCTGTGTCTACGTGTCCGAGTTCCTGGCCACCCTGGGACCGGATGTGCCCCGGCTGAGCCAGCCGGGCACCCGGGCACTCGGCTTCTTCCACCTGGGCACCGGGGCGTGGCTGATGTACCTGATGTTCGCGACCGTGCTCAACTTCGTGCTGAAGTACACGCTGCCGCTGTGAGCGGTCAGCTTTCCGCCCGGAGCACGTCCAGGGCGTGCGCCAGGTCGTCCGGGTAATCGCTGGTGAAGCCCACCCGGCGGCCGTCCGCCGGGTGGGCGAAGCCCAGTTCGACCGCGTGCAGCCACTGCCGGGTCAGCCCCAGGTGCTCGGCGAACACCGGGTCGGCGCCGTACAGCCGGTCACCGGCACAGGGGTGGCGCAGCGCGGCCATGTGCACCCGGATCTGGTGCGTGCGCCCGGTCTCCAGGATGATCTCGGCCAGGCTGGCGCCGCGGAAGGCCTCCAGCGTGTCGTAGTGCGTGACACTGGGACGGCCGCCAGCCACCACC
>DATCUG010000049.1:0-6569 GCA_036567525.1 Streptosporangiaceae bacterium
GCGGCGGCCGCGGCGGTGCTGCGGTGCCCACCGTGCTCGACCAGGCCGGCTTCGGCGAGCACACCGCGCTGCTGCTGGACCGGCTGCCCGGGCGGCCCGCCGGTGAGCTGGCCATGGGCGGCCCGGAGCAGGCCCGCGCGGCCGGCCTGGCCTGCGGCCGGGTGCATGACCTGCTGGCTGGGGTGCCCGCGCCCGCCGGGCTGCGCACCGTGCCCGGCGCGCCCGGGACGGACGGCCCGGCCCGGCTGCTGCACCTTGACCTGCACCCGCTGAACGTGCTGGTCAGCGACGACGGCGCGGTCGTGACCGGCGTGCTGGACTGGGCCAACGCGGCGGCCGGGGATCCGGTCCTGGACCGGGCCCGGACCTGGGCCATCCTGAACCTCGACCCGATGGCGAACAGCGCGGCCCGGGCCCTGCCCAGCTGGGCCGCCCTGTCCGGGGGCTGGTCGCAGGCCGGCCGGCTGGACGACCTGCCCGCCGCGGCCCGCGCCTGGGCCTGCCGGTACCTGCTAGCCGACCTGGCCAGCCGCTACTCCCCCGCCGAACTGGCGCACGCCCGCCGGGTGCTCGGCGAACTGGCTTGACCGGGCGGCTGCCCGGGCGGGTGATCAGGTGCCCGCGGTCACGGCTTTCAGCTCGCCGAATGACTCCCGCATGAGGTGCGGCAGATCGGGCTGGCCGGGTTCGCGGAGCCAGCGGGTGAACGCGACTTTGAGGACGGCGATCCCGGCCTCGCTGGTCAGGCTGGCGGCTGGGTCGCTGACGCCGCGCTTGCGCAGCGCGTCCGCCATCGCCTCGGCCAGCCTGGCCAGCTTGATCAGCTCACGCTCGCGCAGTTCCGGGTTCGCGTCGATGACGGCCTGCCGCCGCCGGGCGTGGTCCCGGCGTTCCTGGAGCAGGGCGCCCGCGGCCACCACGGCGTCGGCCACCGCGTCGATCGGCGCGGCGGACTCCGGCGCGCTGGCCACGGTGTTCACCAGCAGGTCGCGCAGCATTTCCTGACCGTAGAAAAGCACCTCGCGCTTGTCGGCGTAGTGCCGGAAGAACGTCCGCTGGGTCAGCCCGGCCCGGGCCGCGATCTCGGTCACCGTGGCCTGCTCGAAACCACGCTCGAGGAACAGCTCCAGGGCCGCCTGTTCCAGGCGGCCCCGCGCGTTCGGCTCCCATCGGCCCATGCCCTGATCATATGTGATGTCAGTAGCTGACATCAGGTGTGTTAGAGTGATGACAGCAACTGACATCAGCCGGCGCCCGGGGTGCTGCCCGGGACCGGCCGGTCCCCTGGAGGTCTTTCTCATGCGGGTTTTCGTCACCGGCGCGTCGGGCTGGATCGGCTCCGCCCTCGTTCCCGAGCTCATCGAGGCCGGCCATCAGGTCACCGGGCTGGCCCGCTCGGATGCCTCGGCCGCTGCCCTGACGGCCGCCGGGGCCGGGATCCAGCGCGGCACGCTCGATGATCTCGGCATCCTGCGCAGCGCAGCGGCGGCGTCAGATGGCGTGATCCACCTCGCGTTCAAGCACGACCTCGCGTTCACCGGCGGCTTCGAGAACGCGGCCGGCGCCGACCGCCGCGCGGTCGAGACGTTCGGCGACGCGCTGGCCGGTTCGGGGCGGCCGTTCGTCATCGCGTCCGGGACACTCGGGGTCGCCCCGGGCCAGCTGGCGACCGAACGGGACGGGCTCAGCCCGGCGCCGGCCGGGCATGGCCGCGGCCCGCAGATCCGGCAGGAAACCGCCCGGCTGACCAGGTCATTCGCCGATCGTGGGGTCCGCTCATCGGTGCTGCGGCTGCCGCCGACCGTGCACGGCGAGGGCGATCACGGCTTCATGGCCAGCATCGTCCGGATAGCCCGCGACACGGGCGTGTCCGGCTACCTCGGCGACGGATCCAACCGCTGGCCCGCCGTGCACCGGCTGGACGCCGCGCACCTGTTCCGGCTGGCGGTTGAGCAGGCACCGGCCGGATCGACGCTGCACGCCGTGGCCGACGAGGGCGTGCCGATCCGGGCCGTCGCCGATGTGATCGGCCGGCATCTCGGCGTGCCCGTGGCGGCCATCGAGCCCGGGGACGCGGCCGCCCACTTCACCTGGCTGGCCGGGTTCATCGGGCTGGACAGCCCGGCGTCCAGCGCGCTGACCCGGGAACTGCTCGGCTGGCAGCCGGCCCAGCCCGGCCTGATCGAGGATCTGGACAAAGGCCACTACTTCGGGTGACCGCCGCCGGACTGGCCGGCCTGGGCCGGTGCGGGCCTGGGCCGGTGCGGCCCGGGGCGGTCCTGGCGCCGTTTCATGTCAGATTCCGCCTCGATGAGCGCCCGCCGCCAGGCCGACGCGAAATAACCCTCGTCGCTCCCCCGGCCTTCGCGCCGCTCGATCCACGCAATTGACTCGGGATCAACAACTTTCTCCGTCTTCGGCCGCATTGTTGTCCCCATTCAGGCTCGTCCGTTGCCGCTTAGTGTGCCATCCCGGCAGGCAGTAAGTCGGCGCTCCGCATTACTTCACGCTTGCCCTGCGCCGGGACTTTCAGCGCCGACTTGTCAATCCGGGCCGCCAGCGCCAGCCCGACGGCGAGCAGATTGGCCAGCGTTTTCATGATCTCCAGGTCGGGCTGGCCCAGCGAATCGGGCTCCGGGGCATCCAGGGTCAGGACGCCGTACCTGGCCTGGTCCGCGGTCACCGCGGCGGCAATGATCGTCTGGTAACTCCGCCGCCGTGGGAACCTCACCGGCAGGGACGGATCGGCCAGGTCCGGGATCAGCCTGGCCTCCTGCTCGGCCAGCAAGCGGAACATCTGCTGGCCCACCGGGTCATCCGGGGTGTCGGTGAACGTGGTCCGGGCCGCGTTCCGCTGGCCCTCGTAACCGGCGTAGCTGACGCAGCGCATCACCCCGTTGTCGATGGCGAAGAAGATGCTCCGCCGGTCGGCCGCGGCGTGCCGGTGCTCGACCGCGGCGGACACGATCGCCTGGGTCAGGCTGCCGACCAGCGGGTCTACCGGGACCCCAGGTGCGGCCGCGGCGATCTTGCCGAGGCAGTACAGCACCGGCGACAGCCGGGCCCGGAGCGCGAAGATGAGCCGTGCCTCGGCCGTGATCTGCACCTCGGTCGTCTGCCGCTCGGCCACTTCCTTGCTGGCCAGGGCGTGCTCACGCTCTTCGACCGCGCGTTCCCGCGCCTCGACCTCAGTGCGCAGCAGCCGGTTGGTGACCGTCCGGCCGATCGCGGTGGCGACGACCGGGGCGCTGGCACACAGTACGCCCAGCAGGATAATGAGCAGATGGTACTTTCCCCCCTCGCCCGCTAGAATGCCGAATACGAACGTACCGGCAGTTCCGGTAAGGGCCAGAAGTGCCAGGCTGGCAAATTTAACTTGATTTGCCCGGTATGCCATTCCGGATACCTCCCTTCTGGGAGATGCAGCAGCTCGGCAATATTTTTCCAGCCACTTTTGTGAAACACAACGGTGTTTTACCGGGGCGGTTCGCAGGCGAACGGGACCATTGCACCGCCCCGGGCCGGTCAGCGCCGCGGAGTTCGGCCGCCGGGACAACCGGGGATATAGGCGGCATGAGCGACTGGCCGTCCATTGCGATCGTCGGCGCGGGCATGGGCGGGCTGGCCACCGCGGCGGCGCTGCACCAGCGTGGCATCGGCGTAACCGTCTATGAACAGGCCCGGAGCTTCGCCCGGCTGGGGGCCGGGATCCAGATCGGCTGCAACGCGATGCAGGTGCTGCGCGCGCTGGGCCTGGAACGCCGGATGCGGCAGGAGGCGTTCTACCCGCGATCCTGGAACAACCGGGACGCGGGCACCGGCGCGATCCGCTACGACCAGATCTTCGGGACCAGCGCGGAGCGCAAGTACGGCGCGCCGTACCTGCTCGCGCACCGCGGCGATCTGCACGCCGCGCTGGCCAGCGCGGTGCCGGCCGGCCGCATCCGGCTCGGCCACCAGGTCACCGGGCTCGATGAGGACGGCCTGGCGGCTGTGCTCCGGTTCGCCGACGGCAGCAGCGCGCGGCACGACGCGGTGGTGGCGGCGGACGGGGTGCACTCGCTGATCAGGGACCTGCTGTTCGGCCGGGCCGAAGTCAACTTCACCGGGCGCATCGCGTACCGCACCACGTTCCCGGCCGCGTTACTGGGCGGCCGGGAGATCGACGAGTGCACCAAGTGGTGGGGCGAGGACCGGCACATCGTCATCTACTTCGTCAAGCCCGACCGGAGCGAGGTCTACTTCGTGACCAGCCAGCCCGAACCGGGCTTCACCGTCGAGTCGTGGTCGGCCACCGGCGATGTGCGCACCCTGCGGGCCGCGTTCACCGGGTTCCATCCCCAGGTCCGGCACGTGCTGGCGGCCTGCCCGGCGGTGCACAAGTGGGCGCTGGCCGACCGCGACCCGCTGCCCCGCTGGCATGACCGGAACGTGACCCTGCTCGGTGACGCATGCCACCCGATGACCCCGTACATGGCCCAGGGCGCGGCGATGGCCCTGGAAGACGCGGCCGTGCTGGCCCGGCTGCTGGACGGGGTGGCCGATCAGGCCGGCCTCAGCGACGCGTTCCGCCGCTTCGAGGCCACCCGGAAGGGCCGCACCTCGCGGGTGCAGCTCACCTCGCGGGCCAACACCTGGCTGCGTGGCCGGACCGACGTGGACTGGGTCTATTCCTACAACCCGTGGACCGCGCCGCTGGCCCGCTAGCTGCCGGAGGCTGCGGCTAGTTGCTGGGCTGCGGGGCGGAGCAGTGGATCTTGGGGTTCACGCCCACGTAGTTGAGCGGCCCGGCGACGATCGTGACCGCGGTCGTACTGGCCCGGCTGCAGTTGCCCAGCAGTTCGTGGTAATCGCCACGCTGTCCAGCGGCGAACGCGCCGATGATCAGCCAAATGGTGAGAATCGCCGATCCAAGGTGCATAGCGTCCTCCGGTTTACCCGGCCATTATCGCGGTCCGGTACTGGGACGGAGCCTACCTACGCGCAGCGCCATATAGCCTGGTGAGCGGGCTTTGGGCGCTCTTTTCCAGGAATCTGGAACTTACTGTGGCCTAGCTCTCACTCACCCGCAGTGCGGCATTGATCAGGTCGAGCCCAGCGGCCTGCCGGATGAAATCGGCGGCGTCGACCGGGGCCGCCCAGTTGCACCCGAACAGGTGCTGCTCATTCATATGCGCCAGCGCGGACCGGGCATTCGCGGCGATGAATTGCTGGTAGGCCGGCTTCCCGGTCTTCCGGTACAGCCGGGCCAGGTGCCGGACGAAGATGCCCTTGAACATCGTGGTGTCCACGCCAGGCGGCCGGGCCGGTGCGCAGCCACCCGGACCGCAGTCATTGTGCTCGTGCAGGATGCCGTCGATGACGCCAGATTCACGGGGATGCGCCGGCTGGCCGGTGGCCACGTGGGGCCGCCACGGGTTCTGGATGAACGCATCCGCGATCTTCTCGGCCGCGACCAGGTAAGCCTGGTCCCCGGTCAGTTCGGCCAGGTCAGCGAGCCCGCTGAGGATCACGCCCTGGTTGTAGGACCAGACGCTCTGCGAGTTGTCGTTCACCCCGTGCTGGTTGGGCGAGTCGTTGATCAGGCCGGCCTCGTTGAGCATCGCGACGCCGGCGGGCGGGGCCGAGCTGAACCACGCCCAGCCGCGGCGTGCCCAGTCCAGGTAGTCGGGCTGACCAGCGCCAGCCAGACCAGCCCCGGCCAGGCCAGCGCGGGCTGGGGCGCGGCCGCGGGAGCGCAGGCCCAGCCCGGCGGCCACCGCGATGAACAGCTCGTTGGCGATGGCGTTCTTGTACCCGACCGTCCAGCCGCGCGGCACCGCGCTGGCACCGGTGCGGTCCGGGCGGCCGTCGTGCTTGCCCCAGTAGATCCCGCCGCCCCAGTAGTCGTCCCAGCCGGCCGCCATGTCGAGGAAGATGTCGCTGGCGGCGGCCAGATACTTGTCCTCCCCGGTCAGGTCGAAGGCGTCCAGCCAGGCCAGCGCCCACCAGCCCTCGTCGTCGTAGAAGGCGTTGATGAAACCGGAGTAGGCGCCGCGGCTGAACCGGAAGAACGGCCAGACCGGGGACATCCGCCGGGCCAGTACCGGGCGGTGCGTGCCCGGCGCCCGGGCGAACGTGTTGGCCACCACCGGCTCCAGGTAGGACCGGTCACCGGTGATGGCCATGTAGTCGACCAGCGCGGTGATGGCGTTGGCGCTGTTCCACCACCGGGACAGGTCCTGCATCCGGTCCCGCTGGCCGGTCAGCACGAGCGCGCTGTTCAGCAGGTTGCGGCCGAACTGGGCCGGGTTCCCCCAGTGCACGGCCAGCGCCGGATCGTGGTAGCTGTACAGGCCGGTGCGGCGCGCGTACCCGTCCGCGCTATACCACTGCTGTAACGCACCCGCCGCCAATGGCGCCGCCGCCCTGACGTCAGTCATGTCATTCATCGCACATCAGCCCCCTGCGGCGCGAATCCCCTAAGCCGAGTCTGACCCGGCTTGCAGATCCCGGCAAATGCGGTCCTAGGCCACCTGCCGCCGGCGTGGGCCTACGCGCCGATCAGGCGGCCGCCACGGATTGATCTC
>DATCUG010000050.1:0-19757 GCA_036567525.1 Streptosporangiaceae bacterium
CGGCGAGTACGCGAGGGTGCTGGCCGGTCTGCCGCCGTCCCGGCGGCAGACCGCTGACGTGCAGGCCGTGCGCTGGATGATCGAGGAGTTCCGGGTCAGCCTGTTCGCCCAGATGCTGGGCACCCGCGGCCCGGTGTCCGAACAGCGCATCGAGCGGGCGCTGGATCAGCTCGGCCAGCGATGAGTTTGCCGCCTCCGGGCCGTCTGGTTTACAGCCATCGACCCGAGGGAGCTGACTGCGCATGGCTGACCTGCTGACGGCGGATGGACTGGCCCAGCTGCACAAGATCGCGGCCGGCCATGTCGGCGATGACCGGGTGCCCGGCGCGGTGGTGCTGGCCGCCCGCGGCGGTCAGGTGCACGCCGATGTGCTCGGCTCGCTGGCCATCGGCGGGCCGCCGATGCGGCGTGACGCGATTTTCCGGATCGCGTCCATTACCAAGCCGGTGACCGGGGTGGCCACGCTGGCGCTGGCCGCCGAAGGGCTGTTCCGGCTGGAGGAGCCGGTGGACCGGCTGCTGCCCGAGCTGGCTAACCGCCAGGTGCTGCGCCGGATGGACGGCCCGCTGGACGACACCGTCCCGGCGCACCGCGCGATTACCATCCGCGACCTGCTCACGTTCACGCTCGGGTTCGGCATGGCCGGGGAGATGTTCGCCGCCGCCGAGCCGTGGCCGGTGATGGCGGCCGAGCACCGGCTGCGGCTGGCCACTCTCGGCCCGCCGGACCTGGGCAACCAGCCTGACCCGGACACCTGGATGGCCGGGCTCGGCTCGCTGCCGCTGCTGGCCCAGCCGGGTGAACGCTGGTTCTACAACACCGGCGCGTCGGTGCTGGGTGTACTGTGCGCCCGGGCCACTGGGCAGCCGTTCGGCGACGTGCTGCGCAGCCGGGTGTTCGGGCCGCTCGGCATGCGGGACACCGGCTTCTGGACCACCGAGACCGGCCGGCTGGCCACCGCGTACCAGCCGGCGGCAGGCGGCCTGGAGGTGTGGGACGAGCCGGCCGGCCTGTTCAGCCAGCCGCCACCGTTCGGCGATGGGGCGGCCGGCCTGGTGTCGACCGCGGATGACCTGCTGGCGTTCAGCCAGATGCTGCTGCGCGGGGGCGGGCCGGTGCTGAGCGCGGACGCGGTGGCGGAGCTGACCCGGGATCAGCTGACCCCGGAGCAGAAGGCCCGCGGCGGGCTCGGCCCGGGCTTCTTCGACATGAGCAGCTGGGGATACTGCGTGTCGGTGGTGACGGCCGGGGAGCGGGCCGGCGCGTTCGGCTGGGCCGGCGGGTTCGGCAGCACGTGGCTGGCCGACCCGGCGCGCGACCTGACCGTGCTGGTGCTGACCCAGCGGACATTCGACGGCCCGTGGGGGCACCCGCTGCACGAGGAGGTGCAGGCGGCCGCGTACGCCGCGCTCGGCTGACCGGGCGGCCGCCTGCCTCCTGCCCAGAATTGTCGGTGCTGGGTGCGATGATTCGAATATGTGTTTACCTGAGCAATCAGCACGGGACGCGGCGCTGGCCGAGCTGGCCGTGCTCGATCCCACCGCGCTGGATGCGGCTGGGCTGATGGGCCAGATCAGTGATCTGGCCGTGTTCATCAGCCAGGCACAGGCTCAGCTGGCCCGCCTGACCGGTGCGCTCGATGCGGCCGGCGGCGCGGCGCAGGCCGGGCACACGTCGGCAGCGGCGTTCCTGCGCACCCGGTGCGGCCTGACCGCTGGACACGCCGCCGAGGTTACGGCCACCGGCCGCGCGCTCCGCGAGCTGACCGCCACCGAGCAGGCGCTGCACGCCGGCGAGATCTCCTTCGACCAGACGCACATCGTCGCCCGTACCGTGACCAGCCTGGACGCGGACAAGGCCGGCCCGGCGGAGAAGATCCTGCTGGATAACGCCCCCGGGCTGGACACGAGCCAGTTCCGCCGGTTAGCCGCGGAGGTCAGCTACCGCGCCGACCCCGACGCCGCCGAGGAGCGGGAGCGCAAGCGGTGGGAGCGGCGGCACCTGTCCTTTGGGCTCACCCTGGATGACACCGGGCTGCTGCACGGCGCCTGCGGCGACACCGCCTCGTTCGAGATCCTGCGCACCGCCGCCGAGGCGTTCGCGCCGCCTGGCGGTGCGGCCGATACCCGCACCGCCGCGCAGCGCCGGCTGGACGGGCTGGTCGCCGCGTGCAAGTTCGCCCTGGACAGCGAGCGCGCCCCGCAGCGGCACGGCAGCGCACCGCATGTGACGGTCCTGGTCCGCGACGAGACGCTGGCCCAGGCACCCGGCGCGCCACCCGGGCAGACCGGGCACGGCCAGGCGCTGACTGCCCGGCAGGTGCTGGCCATGTGCTGTGCCGCGCAGGTCAGCGCGATCCGCTGGGCCGACGGCCTGCCCCTTGACGTGGGCCGCTCGGCCCGCACCGAGCCGCCCGGGCTGCGCCGCGCGCTGGAAGCCCGCGACCGTCGCTGCCGCTGGCCGGGCTGCGATGCGCTGGCCGCCTGGGCCACCGGACACCACATCAAGGGCTGGCGGCGTGGGGCCCGTACCGCGCTACGCGAACTGGTCCTCCTGTGCCATGTGCATCACGCCTATTTCATCCACCAGCTTGGCTGGACAATCACCGGCGATCCAAATGGCACGCTGAGCTTCACCCACCCGGCGGGGATTGTCACCCTGCACAGCCCATTGCCCGCCGCAGACCGGCCGGGTCTACGCCTGGCGGCCCAGGTCTGAGGTCGCCGCGACCTCGCCCGCACCGGCCATCCCGGGAGCTATCTGCAATCTGGTTGCAATTGCTTATCTTTTGTATTTAGCATGCGAAGATGCCTCCCACGGTGGCTTCCGGCCAGGCGCGACGGCGCCTGCGGACGGCCCGGTGGAACGCACACGACCGGGAGATACTCCGGCTGGCCGTACCGGCGTTCGGGGCCCTGGTGGCCGAGCCCCTGTTCCTGCTGGCGGACTCGGCCATCGTCGGGCGGCTGGGCACGGTTCCGCTCGGCGGGCTGGCCGTGGCCAGCCAGGCGCTCACCACGCTGGTCGGCATCTCGATCTTCCTGGCCTATGGGACCACCGCCGCGGTGGCCCGGCAGCTCGGCGCCGGGAACCGGCAGGCCGCGATCCGCCAGGGCATCGACGGGCTGTGGCTGGCCACGCTCATCGGGGTGGCCGTCCTCGCCATCTGCTGGCCGCTGGCCGGGCAGCTTGTGCACGCGTTCGGCGGCTCGGCCCAGGTATCCGGCCAGGCCACCATCTACCTCCGGATCAGCCTGCTGGGCGCGCCCGCGATGCTGCTGGTGCTGGCTGGCACGGGGGTGCTCCGCGGGCTGCAGGACACCCGGACCCCGCTGGCCGTGGCGGTGACGGCCAACGTGGTCAACGTGATCCTGAACGCCATCCTGGTGCTGGTGCTGCACTGGGGTATCGCCGGTTCGGCCTGGGGCACCGTCGCCGCGCAGACCGCGGCGGCCGTGGCCTACCTGGCCATGGTGCTGCGCGGTGCGCGGCGGGCGGGGGTGCCGTTCGGCCCGGACCGGGCCGGCCTGCGGGCCGCCGCCGTGACCGGTTTCTCCCTGGTTCTGCGCACGCTGGCGCTGCAGGCGGTGTTCATCGTGGTCACGGCCATCGCGGCGCACCAGGGCAACGCGGCCATCGCGGCGCACCAGATCGCGATCCGGCTGTGGACCCTGATCGCGTTCGCGCTGGACGCCATCGCCATCGCCGGCCAGGCGATCACCGGGCGGTACCTGGGCGCGGGCGACGCCGCGGGGGCGCGGGCCGCCACCAACCGGATGATGGCCTGGGGCGTGATCTACGGTGTCGTGTTCGGCGTGCTGCTGATCGTGGCCATCCCGGTGCTGCCCAGCCTGTTCGCGGCCGCACCCGGCGTGCGCCGGCTCCTGGTGGTGATCCTGCTGGTGGCCGCGGCCCAGCAGCCGGTGGCGGGCGTGGTGTTCGTGCTCGACGGCGTGCTCATCGGCGCGGGCGATCAGGACTTCCTGGCGCTGGCCGGGCTGGCGACCGGGGTCGTGTTCGCGATCGGCGCGGCGATCGTGGTGCTGCAGCACGGTGGGCTGGTCGCGCTCTGGCTCGCGTTCAGCGGCTGGATGCTGGCCCGGTTCGCCACTCTCGTGCTCCGGGCGCGCGGGTCACGGTGGCTGGTCACCGGCGCGGTCCGGCGCTGATCTGGGGCCGCGCACCGAGCGCTGGCATGCTGGACCGGTGCAGGATTCGTCACTCCGCATCCGGTGGGCCACCGCGGCCGACGCAGACCCGGTCGCTGAGCTGGCCGCGGAGCTAGCCCAGTCGTTCCCGTTCTCCCGGGCCGCGTTCGCCCAGGCCTACCCGGCGGTGCTGGCGGCCGAGGACGCTTGCCTGCTGCTCGCCACAGACAGCGGCACGGGCCGCGACCCGGCCGGCGACCCGGCCGGGGGCACTGGCCGGGGCGGCCCGGTGGGCTACCTGCTCGGCTTCCAGCATCCGGCGTTCTTCGCCAATGGCCCGGTGGCCTGGGTGGAGGAGATCCTGGTCCGGCCGCAGTACCGGGGCCGGGGCGCCGGGCGCGCGCTGATGACCGCGTTCGAGCAGCACGCCGCGGGCCAGGGTTGCCGTCTGGTCGCGCTGGCCACCCGGCGCGCGGCCCCGTTCTACCGCGCCCTCGGCTACCAGGAGTCCGCCGCCTACTTTCGCAAGGTGCTCAGCAGCGGCGGCACCGGCGGCACCGGCGGCGGCGGCGGCTGAGCACAGCTACGTCGGCGCCGTCGTGCTGGCCGGATCGGTCACCCGGAGCTGGGCGGCCGGGCGCCGGTACCGGCGGAACGAGGGCAGCGCCAGCCCGATCGCGGCCACCGCGGCGATGGTCAGCAGGCCGCCAGAAAACGCGCTGATCACCGGCGAGGTGAGCGAGCCGAGCGCGCCGGAGCACAGGTTGCCGAGCTGGCTGCCGCCCGCGCCGACCACGTAGTCGGTGGCCAGCAGCCGCCCGCGCAGCGCCTCGGTGGTGACCGACTGCACGATGCTCAGCCGGAACACCACGGTGAACATGTCCGCCGCCCCGGCCACCGCCAGCAGGCCCAGGGTCAGCCACAGCTCGGCCGGTGCGACCGCGAAACCGGCGAACGCCGCACCCCAGATGGCCACCGTGACCAGCATGGCCCGGCCGGGCCGGGATATCCGGCCGAGCGGGCCGGACAGCACGGCGCTGGCCAGGCCGCCCACCCCGATGGCGGTGGTGAACAAGCCGAGCGTGCGGGGATCGCCGCCGAAGCGTTCCGCGTTGATGGCCGGGAACAGCGCGAGCGGCAGGGCGAAGATGGTCGCCGACAGGTCGGCCAGGAACGCGCCGGCCAGTTCCTGGCTGTGCCGGATGAACCGGATCCCCTCGGCCACCGCACGCGGCCCCAGCCGCGGCCGGTCGCCGGGCGGCCGCAGCGTGGGCAGCCTGCCCACCCCGTACAGCGCGGCCGCATAACTCAGCGCGTCCAGCAGGTAGCAGGCCCGCAAGCCCAGGTGCGGCGCGGCCGCGATGAGGCCGGCCAGGGCCGGCCCGGCGGTCAGCGTGATGGTGAAGCTGATCCGGTCCAGCGCCAGCGCCGCCGTGATCTGATTGGCCGGGAGCAGGGCCGGGGCGAACGTGCCCCGCGCCGGGCGGTCCAGCGCGCTCAGCCCGAACTGCACCGACACCAGCAGGTAGAGCAGCCAGACCTGGCCCAGCCCGGCGAACGCCTGAGCGGCCAGCGCCGCGGCCACGCCCGCCAGGCAGGTGCTGGTGACCAGCACCAGCGTGCGCCGGTCCAGTGCGTCGGTGAGCGGGCCGCCGAGCAGCCCGACGGCCAGCGTCGGCACCGCCTGCACCACGCCGAGGAAACCGACCGCGAACGGGGACCGGGTCAGGTCATAGACCTGCAGCATGACGGCGAAGAAGGTCAGCGCGCTGCCCACCGAGGACAGCGTCATCCCGGCCCACAGCCGCCGGAACGCCGCCGACTCACGCAGCGGGCCGATGTCGGCCAGCAGCCGCTTGCCCGCCAGCATGCCCGCTCCCTTCCGGCCCGGCCCGGGATAGCACCACGCGACCGCAACGTCCCAGCCCCGCAATTGTAACAGTACTTATACAAGTGCTGTTACAATTAGTTCGTGGGCACGACCAGCACACCCGACCCGAGTGAGCACAGCCGCTGGCGGGCGCTGCGGCTGCTGCAGGCGGCCCTGGACGCGGATATCGCCCGGGTCTACGCGGAGGCGGGCATCGACGGGCTCAAGCCGAGCTACGTCATGGAACTGCTCCGGCTGCACGCCCGCGGCCCGATGACCATCACCGAACTGGCCGAGTCGGTGCAGCGCACCCATTCCGCGGTGAGCCAGAAGGTGGCCGCGATGCGCGCGGCCGGCCTGGTCCGCACCACCGCCGGGGCCGACGCCCGGAGCAAGACCGTGCACCTCACCGCGCGGGCGGCCCGGATGGCCGGCCGGCTGGCCGCGGAATGGCGGGCCACCGAGGCCGCGCTGGCCGACCTGGAAGCGGAGACCCCGTACCCGCTCAGCCAGGCCGTCACCGACCTCGAGCATGCGCTGGCGCGGAAGAGCTTCCACGACCGGATCGCGGAGAAACTGGCCGAGGACCCCGCGTGGCGCTAAGCCCCCACCCGCTGCTCAGCCCGGCCGTCCGCGCCGCCGTGCAGCGGGCCGCCGAAGCGCACCGCGGCGCCTGGACCAGCACCGGCTTCACCGACCTGAGCCAGGCGGCCGCGCACCCGTGCGGGATCTTCCAGGGCCGCCCGTTCTCCGTGTTCGCCAAGCTCAGCACGGCTGCGGACGGCGCCGCGCAGTTCACCGCGGAACTGGCCGGCCTGCGCCTGCTGCACGACCAGGCCGGCGTCACCGTGCCGGTCCCGGTCGCGGACGGCGTGCTCCCCGTGCCACCCGGCGCGCACCTGCTGCTGTCCGAGGCGCTGCCCGAGCGGCCGCCCACCGCCCGCAGCCCGGCGGACTGGCGCGCCATCGGCCGGGCCCTGGCCACCCTGCACGGCGTGGCCGGCCCGCGGTTCGGGCTGAGCAGCAACGGCTACTTCGGCCCGCTCCCCCAGGACAACACGCCGGTCCGCCCGGACCGCTGGACAACCTTTTATGCCGAACGCCGGCTGCTACCGCATCTCCGGCTGGCCACCGACTCGGGTCACCTGCCCGCTACCCTGGCGGCCGGGATCGAGCAGCTGATCGGCCGGCTGCCCGCGCTGGCTGGTCCGCAGCCACGCCCCGCCCTGCTGCACGGCGACGCCCAGCAGCACAATTTCGTCAGCACCCCGGCCGGTGCCGTCCTGGTCGATGCCGCGCCCTATTTCGGCCACCCCGAGCTCGACCTCGCGCTGCTTGGCTACTTCGACCCGGTGCCCCGGCATGTGTTCGACGGCTACACCGAGCTGCGGCCGATCGACGGCGGCTTCCCGGAGCGCCGCGAGTTGTGGCGGCTGTTCGCGTATCTGGCCGTGGTGTCGGCGGCGGGTGGCACGCCCTTCGGACGGCAGTTCCTGGCCCGGCTGGACCAGGCCGTGACCAGCTACCACTAGAGCCCGCGCGCCAATCCGGGCCGGACACCAGGTTAACGGCGTGTGGCAAATCATGACAGTGGTGCATGGGTGGGTTGCCTTTAAGTCATTGGACGCATGGTTCCTGCATCGGTGAGACTCGATGTGAACCCACGAAGAGAAGAGAAGGAAGAGATGCAGAGCATGACCCGCACGGGCTTGACTGCCATCCGGGACGAGCTCCGTGAGGCGCGCGAGGCGCGCGCCGCCCGCAAGGCCCTGGAGCGCGACCTGGCCAGCTACACCACGCAAGCCGACCTCAACGACCTCGACGCGATCCTCGACCGGCACAGCGATGCGGAGACCGCGGACATCCGCCGCATCCTGGCTGGCCGCCGGACCGCCTAAGCTCTGCCGCCCCCGGGCAGAGGGCCCCGGCTGCTCAGTACCATTCCGGGCCTGAGCAGCCGGGGCTTACCTATCTCACGGCAGCGACCACTGCTGGTTGGCGTTGCCGGTGCAATCCCAGATCTGCAGCTGCGTCCCCGGCGTGGTGGACCAGCCCGTATCGTCCAGGCACTTATTGGACTGCGGGTTGTACAGCGACCCGTTGCCCTGCGGGATGAACACCTGGGCGGCGGTGTTATTGCAGTCGTACAGGTCCACCGTGGTCCCGTCCGCGGTGCCGCCGCCGTTGATATCCAGGCACTTGCCCAGGGCGTGCAGCGTGCTGCCCGCCTCGACCACGGTCCACTGCTGGGCCGGGGTCCCGTTGCACGTGTACACCTGGACCGGGTTGAAGTTGGCCGTGCTGGCCCCCCGGTCGTCGACGCACAGGCCGCCGTAGCCGACGATCGGGCCGGTCGCCCCGGTCGGCCCGGTCGAGCCGCCGTTCGTCTGGTACGCGGCGACATAGGCCACGCTCATCGTGCCGCCCGAGGTGGTCGAGCTGGTCGGCGCCGTGCAGCCGCACACGCCGTCCGGGTAGCCGCCGCCCATGGCCAGGTCGAAGATGATCGACATGTTGTGGTCGAACGCGGCCTGCCACGTCGCGGTGCCGACCTGGCCCTCGGACACCGAGAAGTACTGATTGCTGTCCAGGTAGAACGTGACCGACTCAGCGGACGTGTTCGTCCGGTTCAGGATCATCGTGTACGTGTGATAACCGGACTGGCAGCCGGAGCAGCCCTGCAGCCCGCTGCCGATGCCGTTGGGCTCATTGCACGGGCCGCCCGGATCGGTCCCGCAGTGCACCGTGCCGGACAGCTCGGACAGCGCGTTGACGTCTTCCATGATGTCGATCTCGCCGTTCTCCGGCCACTGCCCGGGCCCCAGCATCCAGAACGCCGGCCAGTACCCGGCGCCGCTGGCCGGGCTGGGCTGCTTGATCGACGCGGTGACTTCGAGTTCCCCGCCGGCCGGGGCGCCCACGTTCGCGCTGGTGGTCTGGATCCGGCCGGACGTCCAGGAACTGCCCGAGCCCAGCGCGGTGATGTTCAGGTCGCCGTTGCCGTCCAGGTACACGTTGCTGGACGAGCTGGTCATCGTCTCGATCTCGCCGGTGCCGAAGTTCGACCCCGGCCCGGTGTCGTACTGCCAGGCCGACGAGGGCCCGCTGCCCGCTGATCCGCTGAAGTCATCGCTGAACACGGTGGACCAGCCGGACGGCGGCCCCGGCACGGCGCCGGTGGCCGCCGCCGCCGGCCCGGCGCCGGAGACGATGGTCAGCAGGGCCAGCACCGGGGCGGCGGCCGCGGCTAACGTGATGATCCGGCGGATAGGGCGCCTCGCCCGGCCGCTGCGACGCGGCCCACCTCCCGCTGGCTGGACGGGCGTGGGCACGCGGCGCAGTAAACCGGACATGGGCGGCTACCTCCGTTTACGTCTCTTTTAGGAAAGTTTCCTATTTGTAGACGTGACCATAACGCCGCCCCAGAGGGCCGTCAATACCGGCTGATCCGGGTCAGCTGGCCCGGCGGTAGGCGCGCACCGCGAGCGGCAGGAACACGATGAAGATGCCGGCCAGCCAGGCCAGGCTCTTCCACAGGCTGTCCCAGATCGGGGCGTGACCCAGGGCCATGGCCCGCATCGCGTCCACCGTGTAGGTGACCGGCTGGTTGTTGGCGAACGCCTGCAGCCAGCCCGGCATGGTCGAGATCGGCACGAACGCCGAGCTGACGAACGTCAGCGGGAACAGCCAGATCAGGCCGAACGCCTGCACCGACTCCTCATCGCCGATGGCCAGCCCGGTGAACGCCGCGATCACGCAGATCGCCACGCCGAACACGGCGGCCAGCACGACCATGCCCACGGCCAGCCCGAACCCGTTCAGGAACCGGAAGCCGACCGCGTAGCCGACCGCCACGATGATCAGGATGGTGACCAGCATCCGCAGCGTGTCCGCCACCAGCCGGCCGGCCAGCACCGCGGACCGGGCCATCGGCATCGACCGCAGCCGGTCGATGACCCCCTTCTGCAACTCCTGGGCCAGCGCGATGGCGGTGCCGAAGCTGGCGAACGCCGCCGTCTGCGCGATGATCCCGGGCATCAGGAAGTTGACGTAGCCGCCCGGCACGTTCACCGGGATCGCGCCACCGAACACGTAGCGGAACAGCAGCACGAACATGACCGGCTGGATCACGGTGAACACGATGTAGGCGGGCACCCGCATCCAGACCAGCAAGCCGCGCCGGGTGATGGTGAGCGTGTCGCTGACCGCCCAGCGAGCCCGGGTGAGCAGGCTGGGCTCGCCGCTGACGGCACCCGGGGCGGTGATCTCGGCGGTGGTCATGACGACACCCTCGCATCCTGCTTGGCCTGGTCTTTCTTGCCCTGGCGGCGGCCCCGCTTAGGCTTTCCGGACGTCTCGTCCTCGGCCGCGTGGCCGGTCAGCGCGAGGAACACGTCGTCCAGCGACGGGCGGCGCAGCGCCAGTCCCTGGGTCGGCACGGCCGCCGCGTCCAGCGTGCGCACCGCCTCGACGAGCGCGTCGGACCCGCGCCCGCCGACGCCGATGCTGACCGTCCCGGTGTCCTCGTCCACGTGCGGCTCGCCCTCACCGACCCTGGTGATCGCGGTGACCGCATCCGGGACCTGGCGCCGGTCGGGTACCGAGAACTCCAGCACGTCCCCGCCGACCCGGCTCTTCAGCTCCTCGGACGTGCCGGCCGCGATGACCTGGCCGTGGTCGATGACCACGATCTCGTCGGCTAGTTCGTCGGCCTCGTCCAGGTACTGGGTGGTGAGCAGCAGCGTGGTGCCGCCGGCCACCAGCGACCGGATGATGTCCCACATGCCCAGCCGGGAGCGCGGGTCCAGGCCGGTGGTCGGCTCGTCCAGGAACAGCACCTTGGGCCGGCCGACCAGGCTGGCCGCCAGGTCCAGCCGGCGCTGCATGCCGCCGGAGTAGGTCTTGGCGGCCCGCTCCGCCGCGTCGGTCAGGTCGAACTGGTCCAGCAGTTCGGCCGCCCGGGTCTTGGCGTCCGCCTTACGCAGGTGGTACAGCCGCCCGATCATCTCCAGGTTCTCCCGGCCGGTGAGTTCTTCCTGAATGGCCGCGGACTGGCCGGACAGCCCGATGAGCCGGCGCACGGCCGCCGCCTCGCGCACCACGTCGCGCCCCTCGACCAGGGCCTGACCCCCGTCGGGCAGCAGCAGCGTGGTCAGAATGCGCACCGCCGTGGTCTTGCCCGCGCCATTCGGACCGAGCACGCCGAGCACCGTCCCGCGCGGTACCGACAGGTCGATGCCGCGCAGCGCGCGGACGTCCCCGAACGACTTGGTCAGCCCTTCCACCAGAATGGCCGGCCCTGAGCCGTTGTCTGTCACCACTTCCTCCTGTCCACCCCTCGATATCTGACCGAACCTACCGGCCATGCCGCGGTGATCGCGAAGCAATTTCGCGCCCACCGGCCGTCCACCAGGTACCGCCATACACGATGTATCGCGTTTGCCAGAGCTGTCAAGTTATATCGCGAGAAGCCGGCCGCGCGCGCCCGCGTCTTCGCACAGGTATGACGAGACTGCCGCCCGGAACTCACCGCCCGCCTTGCTGTGCAGGCTAACCGGGCCCGCCGACAATTAGCTGCAACGGCCGCGGCGCCGGGCCAGTGCCCAGCCGTCAGCGGCGCACCCAGAGGGTGACCCAGATGTGCCGGAAGTGCTGCTTGGCTACCAGCGTGAAGCCGGACTGCAGCAGGCGGCTCTCATCCTTGATGTCGGGCGAGGCGAGCTGGGCGAATGGGGACCGGCCGACCACCCAGATCCGCCGCTGAGCCAGCATCAGCGGGCGGACCTGCGCGAACGGCTTGTCGGTGCCACGGAAGTTGCCGGCCTGCCGGGGCGAGACCGCCATCGCGAAGTCGTCCACCTTGCTGAATTCGGCCGGGTAGCCCAGCCGGGCCTTGCGGAAGAACGCGCTGAAGAACAGCACGCCGTCACCCTGGTGCGCGTGCCCGGCCAGGTACCGGGACGGCCCGCCGAAGTCATACAGCCGGCTCTGCGGGGTGCGCACCCGCTGCTGCGGCCCGAGCTGCAGCACCAGTGCGAGCACGCACACCACCGCGCCCGCCACCCAGGCCAGCCCCGGCTGCCGGGCCCGCCCGGCCAGCCACCCACCGGCCCGGTAGGCGCCCGCGCCGGCCAGCAGGGCCGCGCCGGCCTCGCCGTACAGCACATACCGGTCCACGTACAGCGGATGGGCGACCCGCGACTCGAGGGCCAGCACCAACCCGGGAAGGATCAGCAGCGGGGCCGCCACCGACTGCACGGACACCCCGCCGCGCCGCCACCAGGGAGCGGCCGTCCCGGCCGGGTCCTCGGGCCACGGGCCCTGGCCGCGGCCGGGCAGCAGCGCCAGCACCGCGCACACAAACAGCAGCACGGCCAGGCCGGTCGACGCGCCGAAGTAGTCGTGGAACAGGGTCCACGCGCTGCCCAGGCCGGGCCGGGGAATCCAGGCCACCGCGGCGTCCTCCCGCGCACTGACCACGGCGAGCGGGATCACCAGCACCGCGGCCAGCACGGCCGGGGCCGCCCAGTGCAGGAACACGCGCCGCCCGTACCGGGTCAGCAGCACGGTCACCCCGTGCGCGATCAGGGCCAGCAGCGCCATCTCGTTCAGGTAGCCGGCCACCAGCATGAGCGCGCCGTAGCCCAGCCACGGCCACACGACCAGTCGGCCCTCCCCGGCCGAATGCTCCGCGCGCAGCGCGCGCAGCAGCACCAGCGTCGCGCCCACCACACACGCGTAGACCAGCGCGTAGGACCGCGCGGTCTGCGCGTAATAGGTAATGGTCGGGGTCAGCGCCATGATCAGCCCGGCGAACAGCGCGGCCCAGCCGGACCCGGTGAGCTGCCGGGCCAGGATGGCGACCAGGGCCGCCGCGACGACCATGCTGAGCACGGACGGGATGCGCAGCACCGCCGGGCTGGTGCCGACGGCCACCCAGCCGTGCATCAGCAGGTAGTACAGCCCGTGCACGGCGTCCAGGTTCTTTACCAGGTGCGCGAGCTGGTGCAGCGGCAGCAGCGCGGCCCACCGGGTGGCCACCTCGTCGTTGCCCATGGACGAGTCGCGTTCCAGGCCCCACACCCCGAGCACGGCCATGACCAGCGCCGCGCCCAGCGCCGGCCAGTACCACGCCGCGGACCGCCACCGGGACGGCGCCGCGGGAGCTGCGGGCGGCGCGGACTGCGCCGGAGTCCCGCCCTGCTCAGCCGGGGGGACGGGCGTGCCGCGCTGCCCGGTGGAGCTCACTCTGCTAGCCCGGGGGGCGACCCCCCGGAGCCCCCCGCAGGCCGAGTAGTCGTCTCGCCGGACGACGCCGCGAACGTCTCCCGCCACTTCTCCGGCGAGTTGAACGTGGCCGCGGCGGCCCGGTACTCGGCGGCCAGCTTGGCCCAGCGCCGGCGCAGCCGCCGGTGCGCGATCACGCTGCGCAGTCCCAGCGAGCGGAACAGCTTGGGGTCCCGCCGGTACCACGCGGCGCTGGTGCCTTCGGCCGTGGACACCAGGGCGCTGTCCAGCTTGGTCAGCACCCACCAGGACGCGTCCTGGAACGGCAGCGCCATCTGCGGCCGCTTCAGGGCACCTTCCCGCACCGGCCTGAACTGGCGGGCGGTCCCGGCGGCGACCTTGGTCATCAGGTTGCGCCGGTTGGTCGGGGTGGTCGAGTCCTTCACCGCCTCCGGCGCCCGCCGCCGGGGCGGGGGGAAGCTCTCGATGTCCGCGGCCGCCTGCGCGTCCGGGAACGTGGCCCGGTACTCGCGCAGCTCCTTCAGCTTGGTGCCGATCTCCCGGTGCAGGTGGTCCGGGCCGGACAGCACATCCTCGATGGCCAGCAGCCGCAGCGCGACCGTCGAGTACTGCATGGACAGCAGGCTCTGCAGCTGCCGTTCCAGGCTCTCACTGATCAGCGTCCCGCCGTGCGGCTCGGGTGAGTGCAGCAGCGCCGAGACCAGCCGGTTACGCAGGTGGTAGTAGGCCTGCCAGTCCCGGGCATCGTCCTTGTCGTCCCACGGCACCTGCCAGGAGGCCACGCCGGGCAGCGACACGGTGGGATAGCCGTGTGCCTTGGCCCGCACCCCGTACTCGGCGTCGTCCCACTTGATGAACACCGGCAGGGCCAGCCCGATCTCCCGGATGATGGTGGTGGGGATCAGGCACATCCACCAGCCGTTGTAGTCCGAGTCGGCCCGGCGGTGCAGCCACGGGGTGTTGCGCAGGTTCCGCCGGGCGAAGTCGTGCCGGCCCCGGGTGTTGGGCGCGGTCCCCCACCACCACTTGTATGGCGCGATGGCCTCGGCGAACGCGTGCAGCAGGGACCGGTCGAGCAGGCTGAACATGTGCCCGCCGACGATGGTCGGCCGCCGGGCCAGATCGGCGAACGTGACGGCGCGCAGGATGCCCTCGGGGTCGAGCTTGACGTCGTCGTCCATCAGCAGCACGTAGTCGCTCTGGCCCGCCCGGACGGTCTCGTCCATCGAGCGGGCAAATCCGCCGGAGCCGCCGATGTTGCCCTGCTCGACGATCTGCAGGTGGTCACCGAGCTTCTTGGCCGCGTCCTCGAAACCGGGCTCGTCGCGCACCCGGCTGGTGCCCTGGTCGACGACGTAGACCTTGTCCAGCAGGTCGTGCACCTCGCTCGCCTCGCCCAGCGTGCGCAACCCGTCCAGCATGTACTCGGCCCGGTTGAACGTGGTGATGCCGATGCTGACCCGGCCGGGCGGCGCGGGCTCGGCCAGGCCCAGCCATTCCGCCTCGATCAGCGTCGTCGGGCGCGGGCCGGCCACGATGTCGAACCAGTACCAGCCGCCGTCGATGAACGGGCCCAGCGACAGCGTGCGCTCGATCGTTTCCGGGTAATCCGAGCGGACGTTGATGGTCTCGACCGGGTGGCTGAAGCCCCGGGCGGTGGACCGGTACAGCACCACCGCGCACTCCCCGGCCACCCGGATCCGCAGCGTCACCGAGTCGACCGTGGTCCACCGCCGCCAGTAGCTGGCCGGGAACGCGTTGAAGTAGGTGGCGAACGAGACCCGGCGGCCCTCGCTGATCACCGCGCTGCGCCGCGGCCCGGCGTCCTCACCCGGGTACGGCGACACGCCGGGGCCGAACCGGATGACCGACTGCACCTCGCCGACCGCCGCGTTGGCCACCGGCACGCTGCCCGCGTTGGCTGCCTTGCGCCCGGTCAGCTGTTCGGTGGCCATCTCGGCCGCCAGCTCCGCGGCTCCGCGGTCCAGGTGGGTCTCGACGTACAGCGGCACCACGTCGAGGTCGTCACCGGGGAACACCACCCGCTGCAGCACCCGGAGGCTGCGGGCTGCGCTGGCCTCAGTCATCGGCCAGCTCCGTCGTGAGCGGCGCACCCGCGGTGAAGAATGGGCGGAGCCGGTTGTCGAACATGCTCAGCGCGGAGCCGATGGCCATGTGCATGTCGAGGTACTTGTAGCTGCCCAGCCGCCCGCCGAACAGCACCCCCGCTTCGCGTCCCGCCAGCTCCCGGTAGGTGAGCAGCCGCGCCCGGTCTTCCGGCGTATTGATCGGGTAGTACGGCTCGTCACCGTGCTCGGCGAAGCGCGAATACTCACGCATGATCACAGTCTTGTCCTTCGGATACCAGTCCCGCTCCGGGTGGAAATGCCGGAACTCATGGATACGGGTGTAGGGGACGTCCTCGTCGGCGTAGTTCATCACCGGCGTGCCCTGGAAGTCCCCGGTGGGCAGCACTTCGGTGTGGAAGTCGAGGGTACGCCAGCCAAGGTCGCCGGCCGCGTAACCGAAGTACGCGTCGATCGGCCCGGTGTACACCACCGGCAGCTGGCCGACCAGGTCGGTGCGCAGGCCGGCGAACTCGGTGTTCAGCCGGACCTCGATGTTCGGGTGGTCGGCCATCCGCTCCAGCCACTTGGTGTAGCCGCCGGTCGGCAGGCCCTCGTACGTGTCGCTGAAGTAGCGGTTGTTGAACGTGTACCGGACCGGCAGCCGGGAGATCACCTCGGGCGGCAGGTTGACCGGGTCGGTCTGCCACTGCTTGGCCGTGTAGCCGCGGAAGAACGCCTCGTACAGCGGCCGGCCGACCAGCGAGATGGCCTTCTGCTCCAGGTTGGTCACCTGCCCGGCGTCGATCTCCGCGGCCTGCTCGGCGATCAGCGCCCGCGCCTCGTCCGGTGACATCACCTGGCCGAAGTACTCGCAGATCGTGCCCAGGTTGATGGGCAGCGGGTAGACCCGGCCCTTGTACACCGAGAACACCCGGTGCTGGTACCCGGTGAAGTCCGTGAACCGGTTGACGTACTCCCACACCCGCGTGTTCGAGGTGTGGAACAGGTGCGCGCCGTAGCGGTGCACCTCGATGCCGGTCTCCGGCTCCGGCTCGCTGTACGCGTTGCCGCCGATGTGCGGGCGGCGCTCCAGGATGAGCACCCGCAGGCCGAGGTCATTGGCGCAGCGCTCGGCGATGGTCAGCCCGAAGAAGCCGGAGCCGACGATGGCCAGGTCGATGTTCACTGGCCCACCTGCATGGGTGGCGCGGGCTGGGCGGCCGGTTCACCCTCCGCAGCGTCGGGCTCGGTCTGTTCGGTGTAGTGCGCGACCATCGGCTTGTACACCGCCCGGCGGGCCCACCACGGGATCAGCCGGTACCCGCCGCGCACCATCACGTTGCGCGCGTACTCGGCCGGCGAGGTGAACCCCTGCCGCCGGAACTCGCGCTGCAGCCGCAGCTCGGAACGGAGCAGGTCGGTGCCGCCACGGCGCTTGAACGCGGTCGCGCCGACCCGGTAGTAGACCAGCGGCTCGGCCACGTTGACCGCCCGGGCGCCGTGCTGCAGCATGCGCGCGAACAGCGCGTAGTCCTCCATCAGCGGCAGGTCGCCGTAACCGCCCGCGGCCTGCACCGCCTGCCGCCGGTACACCACGGTCGGGTGGTTGAACGGATCGTGCATCCGCGCGTAGCGCTGGATCTGCTCCGGGTCGGTGGGCGGCACCCGCTGGCCGACCACGTGGCCGGTGTCCCCGACGAACTCGAGCAGCCCGGCGCCGACGATGTCGGCGTCCGCGATCAGCGGGATCTGCACCTCGAACCGGTGCCGCATGGCCACGTCATCGGCGTCCATCCGGGCGATGACATCGAACTGGCTGGCCGCCATCCCGGCGTCCAGCGCGGGCCCCAGGCCCTGGTTCTGCTCCAGCGGGACCAGCGTGACCGGCACCGGGCTGGTCGCTTTCAGCTCCGCCAGGCAGGCGGCCAGCTCGTCGCGCACCGGCCCGTCCCGCACGATGACCACCTGGGCCGGGCGCAGCGTCTGCTCGTCGACCGCGCTGCGCAGCGCCTGCAGCAGATGGTCAGGCTGGTCGCCATCCCATACCGAGAGCAGGAGCGTGAAGGGCTCGTGCATATGCCGAATGTGCCTTCCAAGTCTGGCGGAGCGTGCGCTCTATATATGGCGGAGTGTGCGCTACGGCGCGGGGGTTCCAGGCAGCCAGCCGCCCTGGTCCCACGGTACTTTACGGCAGCTATGGGCGGAGTTGCTGTGATACCGCCGACTCCCCCGTGTCGTTGTTTTCTGGTCTACCCTTGCCGTGCGGCGGCATCACTCACGACGGATAAGGTACCCGGATGGCATCGAACGGCAGGGTTTTCCTGCACATCGGCGAGCCGAAGACCGGCACCACGTTCTTGCAGCAAGTGATGTGGGGCAATCGCCGTGAACTGGCCGCCCAGGGCCTGGTGCTGCCCGGCCATCACGCGCAGGATCACTTCCGGGCCAGCCAGGATCTGCGCGGCATCGAGAAGCTGCCCAGCGACCCGGCCGGCTCGTGGACCGGGGAATGGGACATCCTGGCCACCCAGGCCCGGCAGGCGCCGCTGGCCGTCATCTCGCACGAGCTGTTCTCCGCCGCCGACTCCGGGCAGGCGGCCCGGGCCGTGGCCTCGCTGCAGCCCGCCGAGGTGCACATCGTGCTGACCGTGCGGGACATGGCCTCGCTGCTGCCCGCCGAGTGGCAGGAGACGATCAAGCACCGCAACGCGCGCGGCTGGGCCGACTGGCTGAGCGACGTCATCGACCGCGAGTCGGTGGCCCCCGACCGGCGCCAGTTCTGGTTCTGGCGGGTGCACGACACGCTGGCCCTGCTGGCGCTGTGGGCGCAGCACGTCCCCGCCGAGCGGGTGCACGTCATAACCATGCCTTCACTTAACGCCGGCACCGGCGTGCTGTGGGAACGTTTCGCTGGTCTGCTCGGCATCGACCCGTCGTCCGCCGATCTGACCCGGGCCCGGCCGAACGCGTCGCTGGGCATGCCGGAAATCGAGTTCCTGCGGCGGCTCAACGAGAAGCTGCCGGACGAGGTCCCGGACTGGTTCTACATGTGGACGGTCAAGGAGGGCGTGGCGCACACCGCGCTGGCCGACCGGCCCCGGCACGGCCGCCTGGTGCTGCCCGCCGACCGGGAGACCTGGGTCAAGGAGCAGGCCGAGGAACTCATCGCCGGCCTGGCCGGCTCGGGTTACCAGGTGATCGGGGACCTGGACGAGCTGCGCCCCCGGGCAGGCACTGGCGTTATGAAAGACGGGTCTGCGGGTGAACCGCCGCCGGAGCCGGAGGTGCTGGACGCCGCGGTGGACGCGGCCGCCGCGCTGGTCGTCAACCAGTACCGCAAGGAGCACCGCCGCCCCAAGGAGGGCCACGGTGCTGCCCCGCGCCGCCCCGGGCTAGCCGGCCGGGTCGAGTCGGCGGTCGGCGCGTCGCCCCGGCTGAAGCGGACGGTCCGCGAGCTGAGCAGCCGCTATCCCGCGGTGCGCAAGCTGCGTGTCATGGCCTGGCAGGCGCTGGAGCGGACCCGGACGGGGAGCCGGTCTTAAGATGGCGGGCCCTGACCCGGCGCCACGGGTGGTCGCCGTGGTGGTCACCTGGAACCGGCGGGACCTGCTGGCCGAATCGCTGGCCGCGGTGCTCGGGCAGGACCGGCCGCCGGACGCGGTCATCGTGGTGGACAACGCGTCCACCGACGGCACCGCCGACGCGGTGCGGGCCGGGTTCCCAGCGGTCCGGCTGGCCACGCTGGCGCAGAACACCGGCGGCGCCGGCGGGTTCGCCTACGGCCTGGCGCTGGCCCTGGCCGATGGCGCCGATCTGGTCTGGCTGATGGACGACGACACGGTGCCGGAACCGGGCGCGCTGCGCGCGCTGCTGGACACAAGGGACCAGGCCGGCCAGGACCGGCCGGTGCTGCTGGCCAGCCGGGTGCTGTGGACCGACGGCCGCGCGCACCCGATGAACACGCCGCGGGCCAAGCCGTTCGCGTCCGGCACCGAGCAGCGCCGCGCGGCCGCGGCCAGCTGCGTGCCGATCCGGTCCGCCTCGTTCGTGTCGATCCTGGTCGATGCCGCGGCCTGCCGGCAGCGCGGCCTGCCGCAGGCCGACTACTTCCTGTGGAACGACGACTTCGAGTTCACCACCCGGCTGCTCCGCGGCCGGGCCGGCTGGCTGTGCCCGGCCAGCGTGGTGGTGCACAAGACCAGGACGTTCGGGTCCACCGACGCGGATCCGGGGCCACGCTTCTTCTACGAGGTGCGGAACAAGATCTGGACGCTGCGCTCGGCTGGTGCGCTGTCGCCCGCCGAGCGGGTGCTGTACGGGGGGGCGACGCTGCGCCGCTGGGCCCGCACGTTCGCCCGCTCGCAGGATCGCCGCACTCTCCGCCAGTCCCTGCTGCGCGGCATCGCCGCCGGGGTCCGCACC
>DATCUG010000051.1:0-3124 GCA_036567525.1 Streptosporangiaceae bacterium
GCGGCCCGGTCCGGGTCGACCGGGCTGGCTGACCGCTCGGCCAGGAACTGGCTGAACGAGTCGTCCATCCGGATCACCGCCGCCTCGGCCGCCTGCTCAGCTTGCCGGGGGCCGGGCCCGCCGTCCAGCCCGGTCACCTGCTCCACCATGGCGGCCACGAAGTCCGCCGCACGCGAGTAGGCCTCGGCCAGGTTCTCCCGGACCAGGGCCGCCGCCCCGTGCGGCCAGAACACCAGGCCGACGCCCAGGCTGATGGCGAAGCCGATGGCCACATCCTCGATCCGCACGATGCCGACCTTCCAGCCAGCCGGCTGGATGATGTTGAACAGGATCAGCACGACCACGGTGAACGCGGCCTGGCCGGCCGCGAACGAGAAGACCCGCGGCGCGTACGCGGCGATCAGCACGCCGACCGGGAGAAGAACCCACAGCACGGTGCTGTCACCATGTACCGGGATCAGGATGGCCGCCCCGATCAGGATGCCGATCGCGGTCCCGATCAGGGCGGACACGACCGACCGGCTGGTGCCGAGGGCGTTGGAGCGCAGCACCGACAGCGTGCCCAGCACGACCCAGAACGAGTGCTGCAGGCCGGTCTGCTGGGCGATGAACACCGCCACGGCCAGGCCGACCGCGCCGCGGATGCTATTGCGGAACCAGACCGAGCGCACCCCGGACCGGGCTATCCCGGATTCGGTGACCACGCCCACGCCGGAGCGGAGCCAGCTCAGCGATCCGGCCAGGCCGGCCTGGCTCACCGCGGACCGTACCCGCCGCGGGTGCCAGACCGGGGGCGCGCTGGCCGCCTCGGCGTACCCGGCTATCTGCCGGGTGGTGTACGCGATGGCGTGGATCTTGAACGAGCGGCCCAGCACGGCATCCAGCGCCGCCTGGTCGGTCAGCTCCGGGGCGGCGGAGATCCGCCCGGCCAGGATCTGGGCGGCCGTGTCCTGAGCGTGCTTCAGCTGCCCGGGCAGGTCATCCGCGGGCTGGCCCGGTGGGCCATCGGGGGCCGGCTCACCGGCCAGCCGCGCCGCGCTGGCCCGCAGCACCCGGGCCACTTTCTGCAACGTGAGCGTGTTCTCGGCCGCGCACAGCTCGCCCGCCGGGGCGCGGGCCAGGCCGGCCAGCGACACACAGAGCCAGCCCACCTCGTCGATCAGGGCGGCCAGCGCGACCGCCGGGCCGGTCGGCCCGGTGGGCCGGCGCGGGGTGCCGGTCAGCCGGGTGCGCAACGCGTCCACGGTCTTGGTGGCCGTCTCCACCCGGGCCGGGACCGCGGCCGGGTCGTGGCACAGCGCGTCGGCCAGGTCGGCTAGCCGCTGGCAGGCCCGGGCCGCGTCACCGGACAGCGTGCCGCTGGCCCGCGGCGGCCAGAGCAGCATCACCGCGCACGTCCCGGCGGCCGCGGCCAGCGCCCAGCCGGCCAGCCGGTCCGGGATGGCCGACGCTGGGGCCGGGACCGCCACCGACAGCACGAAGACGAGGATGGCGGCGGTGTTGCCCGCCGCGAAGTAGCCGTTGATCATCCCGGAGAGCAGGGTCGCGAAGCCCACCACGGCCATGGCCACGGCGGCCAGCCAGGCGCTGCCCGAGCACAGCGTGCCCAGCGGGACCAGCCCCAGCCCGGCCACGCCCAGGCTCAGGTAGGCGGTCAGCCGGCTCCGGGCTGGGCCGGAGAAACTGGCCAGCACCAGCATGGCGAACGAGCCGAACGCGGCGAACAGCGCGGTCTGCGGCACGGCGATGACGTTGCTGGCCAGCGCGAACATGGCGGGCATCACGATGGCGGCGCGGGCCGCGTTCTGCAACGAGGCCAGGCCAGGATCGGTGATCAGCGGACGAGGCAGGCTGAAACGCCACCGAGCCATCGGCATCTGCCACCCAGGATCCGGTCGAAGCTGACCGTGACGATGCTATACCGCCGGGCCGAGCCGCCCCGCTATGCTCCCGTTTGGGTGAGCTGGCGACTACACAATGTCTGGGGTGCGGGGTGGCAGGTCAGTGGCCGCGCGGACAGGTTTCCGGCTTTGACCGAGCGGCCCGGATCGACGCCCGGCTGCCGGTTTCGGCCCGGGTGTACGACTACTGGTTAGGCGGGAAAGACAACTTCGCGGCCGACCGGGATGCCGCCGAGGAAGCGATCGCAGCCAATCCGGGGATCGTCGCCGACGTCCGGGCCAACCGGGCGTTCCTCACCCGGTCGGTGCGCTACCTGGCCAGCCAGTGCGGCATCAGCCAGTTCCTGGACATCGGCACCGGGCTGCCCGCCGCCAGCAACACCCATGAGGTGGCCCAGGCCGCCGACCCCGGCGCCCGGATCGTGTACGTGGACAACGACCCGGTCGTGCTCACCCACGCCCGCGCCCTGCTCACCAGCGCGCCCACCGGCTGCTGCGATTACGTGTACGCCGACCTGCGCGACCAGGCGGCCATCCTCCGGGCGGCCGCCAGCACCCTGGACCTCAGCCGCCCGGTAGCCGTGCTGCTGCTGCTGATCCTGCACCTGATCCCGGACGCCGACGACCCGCACCTGGTGGTGAGTTCGCTGCTGGCCGCGATGCCGGCCGGCAGCTACCTGATCCTGGCCCACCCGGCCAGCGATGTCCGCCCGGACGCGGTCGCGGAGATGACCCGGCGGATGAACCAGCGGCTGAGCGGGACCAAGGCCACGCTGCGCGACCACGCCGCGGTCAGCCGGTTCTTCACCGGCCTGAAGCTGGTCGAGCCCGGCGTGGTGCAGCCCCAGCAGTGGCACCCCGACCCGGGCGACCCGGGCCCCGCCGAGGCGACGGTCTGGTGCGGCGTGGCCCGAAAGGCCTGATGCGCTGGCCAAGCCCCGGCCGGTCATCCAGAGCTATCGTGGCACTGAGGAGACCGTGAGGTGATGTCATGCTTCTGCTCCTGGAAGAACGCACCGATGCGCTGGTCGTGCGCTCGGCCCGGCCGTGGGAGCGGGTCAAGGCCGGGCTCTGCACGCAGCACCTCGACGAGGAACTCGCCCGGGGCGCGTCCCCCGATGCGACCGGCCCGCTCGCGCTGCGCGCCCAGACGCTGGCCCGGGAATCGTTCCGCCGCGGGCTGGCCCGCAGCGCCCGGCAGATCCTGGCCGAGGCGGTGCGGC
>DATCUG010000052.1:0-6008 GCA_036567525.1 Streptosporangiaceae bacterium
CCGGGTGTAGGGGTGGGCCGGGCGCAGGATGACCTCGTCGGCCGGACCGCGCTCGACGATCTCCCCGCGGTACATCACCATGATCTCCGCCGCGAAGTGCCGCGCCGTAGCCAGGTCGTGCGTGACGTACAGCAGCGCCAGGTTCCGGTCCCGTTTCAGGGTGTCGAGCAGGTTCAGGATCTCCAGCCGGATCGACACGTCGAGCATGGACACCGGCTCGTCGGCCAGCAGCACATCCGGGCCGGTGGCCAGGGCGCGGGCGATGGCCACCCGCTGCCGCTGCCCGCCGGACAGCTCGTGCGGGTGCTTGCGGGCTATCTCCTGGGCCGGCGTGAGGTTGACCGACCGCAGCAGATCCTGTACCGCCTGGTCCAGCGGCGCACCGCTCAGCCGCTGGCTGAGCCGCAGCGGCCGGGCCAGGTGATGATGGATCGTGTGCATCGGGTTCAGCGAGGCGTACGGGTCCTGGAAGATGAGCTGGACCCGGCGCCGGTAGGCACGGAGCGCGGCGCCCCGGCGCCCGGCCGGCTGGCCGTCGATGAGGATCTGCCCAGCGGCCGGCCGCAGCAACTGGCTGAGCGCCCGGACCACGGTGGACTTGCCGCTGCCGCTCTCCCCCACCAGGGCCAGCGTCTGGCCGGCCCGCAGCTCCATGGACAGGTGGTCGACCGCGGTCAGCGGGCCGCTGCCGCGCTGCCGGAACCGCACGGTCAGGTCGCGGGCCTCGAGCACGCTCACCGCTCGCCTCCCGTCTCGGCGGTCCCGGCAGGCGACGCGATGCCCGGGGCACCGAGATCCGCGGGAACGGCCCGAGCTGGCCGGACCGCGGCCAGCCCGGCCGGCGGCGCCTCGCTCTGGACGGCGGGGTCGTGCAGGTAGCAGGCGGCCTGCCAGGGTCTGTCCGGGCCGTCCAGCATCCCGGCGGCCCGGCCCGGCAGGCTCATCAGCTCGGGGATGGCCCGGCCGCACGGCGCGAACGCGTACTCGCACCGCGGCGCGAACGCACAGCCCGCGATCACCTCGCGCAGGTCCGGTGGCGACCCGGGGATGCCGCGCAGCTCACGGCGCTCCCCGCGCATGTCCGGGAACGAGCGCAGCAGCCCCAGGGTGTACGGATGCGCCGCCCCGCTGAGCACCGCCTCGGTCGGCGCCTGCTCGATGACCCGGCCGGCGTACATGACCGCCAGCGTGTCGCTGATCTCCAGCAGCAGGGACAGGTCATGGGTGATGAAGATGACGGCGAAGCCCAGTTCTGCGCGGAGCCGCTCGATCTCGTCGAGGATTTCCTGCTGCACCACCACGTCCAGGGCGGTGGTCGGCTCGTCCATGATCACCACCTCCGGCTGCAGCGCCAGTGCCATGGCGATCACCACCCGCTGGCGCATGCCGCCGGACAGCTCGTGCGGGAAGCTGTGCACCCGGCCGGGGTCGATGTCCACCAGTTCCAGCAGCTCGCGGGCCCGCCGGTCGATGGCCTCGCGGTCCATCTCCGGGCGGTGGGCGCGGAAGATGTCGCGGAACTGCAGGCCCACGCTGGTCACCGGGTTGAGCGCGTTCATCGCGCTCTGGAACACCATGGACACCCGGGTCCACCGGAAGGCGCGCAGCTCCTCACCCGCCAGCGCGGTGACGTCCACCAGCGCCCCGTCCCGGCCGCGGAACCACACCGAGCCGCCGGCCAGCTCGGCCGGCGGGCGCAGCATCCGGGTCAGCGCGTAGGCCAGCGTGGACTTGCCGCAGCCGCTCTCCCCCGCGATGCCGAGCACCTCACCCCGGCGGACCTCCAGGCTCACGTCCCGGACCGCCCGGACCGGCCGGTCGCCGGCGTAGGCGACCGAGATGCCGTCGGCCCGGAGCACCACATCGTCACCCAGGTCGGGCGGGCTGGCCGGGACGCCGCGCCCGGCGGGGACGCCACGCCCGGCGGCCGCGCTCACCCGGCGCTCCCGGTCCGCGCGGCGGCCGGTTCCGGGGACACGCCGCTCTCGGCCGGGGGGCGCCGCCGCGGCCGGGACGGGCGGTACACCCGCAGCCGCGGGTTCAGGATCTCGTCCAGGCTGAAGTTGATCAGCGCCAGCCCCATGCCGACCAGCGCGATGCACAGCCCCGGTGGGACGAGCCACCACCAGGCGCCGCTCTGCAGCGCCTGGTCGTTCTGCGCGAAGTACAGCATGTTGGCCCAGGACTGCTGGGAGGTGTCGGTCAGGCCGAGGAAGGCCAGCCCGGCCAGGGTGAGGATGGCGAAGATCATCGCGAAGATGAACTGGGACACGATGACCGGCAGCTCGTTGGGCAGGATCTCGACCGCGATGATCCGCCACGACCGCTCACCCGCCGCCCGGGCGGCCAGCACGTACTCCCGGCTGCGCACCGAGAGGGTCTGCGCCCGCAGCACCCGGGCCGAGGCGGCCCAGCTCACCAGCGCGATCACCAGGATCATCGACACCGTGCCGTTGGCCTTGACGTACGCGGTGATCACGATGATCAGCGGCAGGGCCGGGATGACCAGTACCACGTTGGACAGCAACGACAGCGCCTCGTCCACGAACCCGCCCAGGTAGCCGCCGCCGATGCCGATCACGATAGAGACCAGCATGGCGATGAGGCCGGCCCCCGCGCCCACCTCCAGGGTCGGCAGCGTGCCCGACACGAGCTGGGCGAACACGTCCTGGCCGAGCTGGGTGGTGCCGAGCCAGTGCGCGGCCGACGGTGCCTGCCACTCGGCGTGGCTGAACACGTTCGGGTCGCCGGCCAGCGGCGTGCCAATCGCTCCCAGCAGGACGAAGAACACCACGATGCCCAGCCCGGCGATCAGCCGCGGCGAGCGCAGCAGCACCCCGGCCCGGCCGGCCAGGCGGCTGCCGCCCGCCGGCAGCGCCTCCGGGGCGGCGGCGACCGTGGCCATCAGGCGGCCCTCGTCCGCGGGTCGATCCAGCCGTACAGCAGGTCGACGATGAGATTGGCGGCCAGTACGGTCAGCGTAATCACCAGGAAGATCCCTTGCATGAGCGCATAGTCGTCGTTGGCCACGGCCTGGTAGAGCACGTTGCCAATGCCGGGGTAGTTGAACACCTGCTCCATCACGATCGACCCGCTGACCACGAAGCCGAGCGAGATCGCGAACCCGGACAGGCTGGGCAGCACCGCGTTGCGCGCCGCGTACCCGAGCATGATCCGGGCGGGCCTGAGCCCCTTGGCCTCCGCCGCGATCACGTAGTCGTCGGACAGCGTGGACACCATCATGTTGCGCATGCCGAGCAGCCAGCCGCCGATCGAGGCGATCACGATGGTGAGCGCGGGCAGGATCGAGTGCTGCACCGCCGAGCTGATGAACGGCCAGTTCCAGCCGATCACGGTGGTGGGGTCGTAGCCGCCGGAGGCGGGCAGCAGACGGACCACCTGGGCGAGCAGGAACACGAAGATGAGGGCGAGCCAGAAATAGGGCATCGCGGTGAGGAATGTGGTGGACGGGATCAGCGCGTCCAGCCGGCTGCCCCGCTTCCAGCCCACCACCATGCCCAGCCCGACGCCGACCAGGAAGCTGATCACGGTGGCGGTGCCGACCAGGATCACGGTCCAGAAGATGGCCTGGGTGATCACCGTGGAGACCGGTACCGGGAACTCGGTGATGGATGTGCCCATCCGCAGGTGGGCCAGGCTGTCCAGGTACTGCCAGTACTTGCTGAGGATGCTGCCGGTGCCCAGGCCGAGCAGCTTGGTCAGCGCGGCCTCCTCGCCCGGCGGCACCGGGCCGTCGTGCGATATCCGGGCCAGCATGACCTGGACCGGGTTGCCGGGGATGAGCCGGGGCAGCAGAAAGTTGAGCGTGATCGCGACCCACGCCGCCACCAGATAGAAGCCGAGCTTGCGGCCGATATAGCGGGCTCCCACGAGTCCCTCCTCTGACCGGGTGACCGCCTGGGTGGGCGCAGGCCGGCCGCCCGCGCCCACCCCAGCTGCTTAGCTGCTAGCCGGCCGACCGCAGCCGGTCCGCCACCCAGGCGCCGTCCGGCTGCAGCCAGATGGGCGGGGCGGCGTACGGGTTGGTCTTGGTGGGCCAGCCACTCACCATGTGGCCGTTGAACTCGATCTCATCCTGCCCCTCCATCAGCGGAATGTCCGGCAGCTGAGTCTTCATCAGGTTTTCCAGCTGGTAGAACGCGGGCTTCTGGGCGTTCAGGTCCGTGGTGCCGGCGATCTTGGCCAGCAGCGCGTCGGCCGTGGCGTTGTGGTACCGGCCATAGTTGCCGAAGACCCCGGTGCCCTGGCCCAGCGGCTTGGTGACCGCACTGGCCAGCAGGTTGTAGAAGTACGAGTACGGGCTCGGCGTGTATCCGGCGTTGCTGATCAGGAACTGGAAGTTCCCGTCGTTCTGGTCCGCGGCCCAGACCGGGTAGGCCTCCTGGGTGTAGGTGAGCTTGATCCCGGCTGACTTCAGCTCCGTCTGCATGACCTGCAGGATCGAGATGTAGTCCGTGTACCCGGTCACCAGCTTCACGTTGATGGTCAGCGGCTGCCCGGAGGGGGTGGTGAAGAAGCCGTTCCCGCCCATCTTGTAGCCGGCCTGCTGCAGCACCTTCCTGGCCGCGGCCGCGTCCGCCCCGCCGAACTTGTCGCTGAGCGCGGCCGGGCTGGCCACGTTGCTGAAGTTCGGCAGGATCAGCCCTTCCGGGTCGACCGCTGGCGCGTAGCCGTTGTAGACGGTCTGGCTGATGTAGCCCCGGTCGATGGCCAGGCTGATCGCCTGCCGGACCGGCAGGGCGGTCTGCGGGCCCTTGACCATGTTGGGGATCAGGTAGGTGACCGAGAGCGGGATGTCCACCAGGGCGTACTTGGGGTCCTTGGCCAGGTACACCTTGTTGATGTTGGCGATGAAGGCGCCGGCCCAGCCCAGGGTGCCGTTCTCCACCGCCGTCTGGGAGGCGGTGCCGGTGTAGTTCAGGATGCGGTAGGTCTTGACCCTGGGCAGGCCGGGCAGGTAGTAGTGCGGGTTCGCGGTGAGCGTCAGGACCTGCGGGGAGACGCTCTGCACCTCATAGGCGCCGGTGCCCACCGGCTTGGAGTTCAGGTTGTTGGCCGGGTTCTTGATGTTCTTCCAGATGTGCTCGGGCACGATGTAGGTCCGGCCGGCGAACAGGTAAAGGTCCTGGTAGGCGGGCTTGGTGAAGTTGATGGTCACCGAGTATGGGCCGCTGGTGCTGGTGCCCGCGAGCGGCAGGCCGTACTGGTTCAGCGCCGAATTGGACTTCTCCAGCTGGAAGAGATAGGCCACGTCAGCACTGGTGAACTGCTTGCCATCGGACCACTTCACTCCGTGCCGGAGCTGGAAGGTAATCGACTTGCCGCCGTCCGACCAGGAGTAACTGGTCGCCAGCCAGGGCTGCACACTGCCCGCCCTGGCCGTGTTCAGGAACAGTAGCGGCTCGTAGATCTCACCGAACGTTCCCACCTGCGCACTCGGCGAGAACGGATTGAAGTTGGCCACGAAGTTGCCGTTCACGGACAGCACGGACACCGTGCCATTCGGGCCGGAGGAGCTGCTGCTGCTGTTGCCGTTGCTCCCGCAGGCGGCCAGCAGACCCACCGCCACGATCGTGGCGCCGGCGGCAATCGAACGAACGCGCCAGGGTCTCGGCGACATTGGTGATTCCCTCTTTCTATCCGCCGTTGTTTTCATGCCTGTTTTCAAGCGTGTGGGAATACCGCGACGGCTTCCGCAGCGCGGAGGTACTGGCCGCCACCTAATCGGCGTGACTGTTCGGTAATGTTCGGTTATCAGCCCAGGGCTGGCCGGTGTGGCCGTTCGCCGGGATCACGAGCGTTGTGGACTGAGCGAAGCACTATACCGGTTAAGTGTCAACCCTCAGCCGGGCTCGATCTTCACGGCAGGATGGCGCCCTAGGTGGTGGGCGGGGCCGGCCAGGCCGGCTGAGCGGGCGCGGCCGGCTAGACCGGCTGAGCGGGCGCGGCCGGCTAGACCGGCTGAGCGGGCGCGGCCGGTACCCGGG
>DATCUG010000053.1:0-2710 GCA_036567525.1 Streptosporangiaceae bacterium
CCGGCCAGCGCCGGGTCCAGCGCGGCCGCGCACTGGTCGTCCGGTGAGATGCCGACCCGGCGGGCCGTGCCGGTGTTCAGCAGCGTGGTGGTGTAGCCCAGGGTGGCCGGGAAGATCCGGCCCGCGGGCCAGGTCCGCCACCGGCGCGCCACCGCCGTGGCGGCGGCCGCGGCGCGCTCCGCCACGGTCGGCCGCCGGGTCTGCTGCGCGATCGCGGCTCCCCCGGCCAGCACCGCGGCCACCAGGCAGCACACCCCGCCCATGGCGCTGAGCGTCATGATCCGGCCGCGCTGGTGAGCCGCCCGCGCCGGGTGCGGGCTGGTCCCGGCGTCGTGGTCAGCCCACGCCTGGCCGGGACCCGGTTGGTTCACCCGCTCAGCGTACCGCCGCTGGTGGCCGGTCACCGGGCACCGCGGGCGCCCGGCCGGCCAGCTCCGCACCGCCGGCCCGCGGGACGGCCGGGCCGTGGTCCAGCGTGTGCCGGCCGGGCAGCCAGGCCAGCCAGCCCGGGAAGTACCAGGTGCGCTCGCCGCACAGGGCCAGCGCGGCCGGCACCAGGATGCCGCGCACCACGGTCGCGTCGATCAGCACCGCGGCGGCCAGCCCGACACCGATCATCTTCAGGTCGATGATGGACAGCGTCGCGAAGATGGAGAACACCGCCACCATGATGACCGCGGCGCTGGTCACCACACCGGAGCAGGTCGCGATGCCGCCGACCACCGCGTCACGATGTGGCTGGCCCGCGGACCGCAGCTCGCGGATCCGGCTCAGGATGAACACGTGATAGTCCATGCTCAGCCCGAACAGGAACACGAACATGAACAGCGGCACCCAGTCGATGATGGCGCCGAACGAGGTGAAGCCGAGCAGGCCCTGCAGCCGGCCGTCCTGGAAGATCAGCGTGACCAGGCCGTAGGCCGCGCCGACCGAGAGCAGGTTCAGCCCGATCGACATCAGCGGGATGAGCAGCGACCGGAAGGCCAGCGTGAGCAGCACCAGGGCGAGCAGCGCCACCACGGCGAACACGATCGGCGTGCGGGAGCGCAGCGCCGCGCTGAAGTCGTAGCCGTTGGCCGTGTCCCCGGTAACCGCGTAGCTGGCCCCGGGCACCGTGCCGATCGTGGCGGGCAGGATCCGGTCGCGCAGGGCCAGCAGCGCGCCGCGGGACACACCGTCCGACCCGTTGCCGGCCAGCGGGACCGAGATCACCAGGCCACGGCCGTGGCCCACCAGCTGCGCGGTGACCGGCCGGTGGATCACCCCGTGGGCCGACGCGGTGGCTTGCAGCGCGGCCACCTCGGCGCGCATAGCCGCCCCGGACACGTCGCCGCCAGTCACCACGACCTGCGCCGGGGCGGGCCGGCCCGGGAACGCCCGCTGGATCTGATCCAGGGTGTGCACCACCGGCAGCCGGGCCGGCAGGTCGATGGCCGGGGCGCCGGTGCGCATGCCCAGCGCGGGCGCGGCCAGCGCGAGCAGGCCGAGCGCGGCCGCGCCGCCGAACAGCAGCGGGCGGCGGACCACCCGGCGGACCAGCGCGGCCCACAACCGGGACGGCCGGGCCTGGGTGCGGCGGCGGCTCAGGAACGGGATCCGGCCCCGGTCGGCCCACGGCCCGAGCAGGGACAGCAGCGCGGGCAGGAACGTCAGCGAGCCGATGACGGCCACCCCGACCACCATGATGGTGCCGACCGCGATCCCGGTGAACAGGTCGATCCCGGTCAGCAGCAGCCCGGCCATGGACACCATCACGGTCAGCCCGGAGACCAGGATGGCCCGGCCGGAGGTGGCGGCGGCGGTGGCCAGCGCCCCGGGGAAGGAGGCACCGGCGGCCCGTTCTTCGCGCTCCCGGCGCAGGTAGAACAGTGAGTAGTCGATGCCCACGGTCATCCCGACCAGCAGCACGATCGAGGAGGTGGTGCTGTCGATCGGCAGCCAGCGGCTGGGGATGGCCAGCAGCGAGATCGCGCTGACCACCGCCGTGCCGGCCAGCAGCAGCGGGATGCCGGCCGCGATCAGCGCGCCGAACACGACCAGCAGCAGGACCAGCGAGACCGGGAGCGAGGTGACCTCGGCCTTCCTGAAGTCCTGGCTGACCGAGCTCTTGGTGGCCCGGCTCAGGCTGGCGCCGCCGGCCTCGGCGATGGTGAGCCCGGGATGCCGGGCCGCCGCGGCGGCGACCGCGTTCAGCGCCGGCACCACGGCCTGGTCATCGTTATTGGGGTTCCCGGCGACGTTGAAGGTGACGAGGGCCGACCGGCCGCTGGTCAGCCCGGCCGAGGTGAACGGCGACCGGATGTCGGTGGCGGCTCGCGGTACGCCGCGCAGCGCGGTGACCACATCGGTGGTGGCCTGCCGCAGCTCGGAGTCTGTGCGGAACGTCTGGCCCCCGGTGCGCGCCTGGATGAGCACGCTCTCGCTGGCGGGCTGCTGCACTCCCGGCTGGTTCAGCACGCGTTCTGCCTGGCCGGCCTGACCCGGGTCGTAGCTGGTGGTGTTGCTGGTGCCAAGGTGCTGGCCGAGCGCGAAGGCGATGGCGACGAGCAGCAGCCAGCCCGTCACGGCGATGATGCGGTGCCGGACGGACCAGCCCGCCACGCGCTCTACGATTGGCGCACGCGGGTGTTTACTGACAGTCAAGGTGTCCATGCCTGACAGGCTCGCCGCCGGGGGCTGCCCGCGGCCATGGTGCGGGCGGACGGATCAG
>DATCUG010000054.1:0-4531 GCA_036567525.1 Streptosporangiaceae bacterium
CACGTTCGGCGCGAAGCGGCGATCGGGGGGCCCGGGGGGTCGTCCCCCCGACTAGCACTGCGGCGATCGGGGGGTCCAGGGGGGTCGTCCCCCCGGACTGGCTAGGTCTTGTTGGCGGCGTCCAGGTTCTCCCGGACCGCCTGGGTCAGCGGATGGCCCGGGCCCAGCGCCTGCTCGCAGTCGGCCAGCGTGCGCTCGAACACGTTGATCGCCTCGGTCAGCCGCAGCGCGGCGTGGTACGCCGAGCCCAGGTTGGCCCGGGACGTCAGGGTGGCCTGGTGGGTGGGGCCGAGCACCCGCTCACAGTCGGCCAGGGTCTGCTCGTAGAGTGGCAGCGCGTCCTTGAGCCGCCCGGCCGAATGGTAGGCGTTGGCCAGGTTGCCCCGCGCGGTCAGCGTGTCCACGTCGTCGGCGCCCTGGGCCATCTCCCGGTCGGCCAGGGTCCGCTCGTACACCGGCAGCGCGTCCTTGAGCCGCCGGGCGGCCAGGTAGGCGTTGGCCAGGTTGCCGCGGGCGGTCAGCGTGTCCGGATGGTACGTGCCCAGCACCCGCTCCCGGTCCGCGACCACCCGCTCGTACATCGGCAGCGCGTGCTTCATCCGGCCCGCCGTCCGGTACACGTAAGCCAGGTCGGCGCGGGCGCCGATGGTGTCCGGGTGGTCCGGGCCCTGCGCCTTCTCCCGTTCGGCCAGGGTGCGCTCGAACGCCGGGACGGCCTGCTTGAGGTCGCCCGCGGTCTGGTAGGCGTGGGCCAGGCCAGCCCGGGCGTTCAGCGTGTCCGGGTGGGCCGCGCCCAGCGCCCGGTCCAGATCGGCCAGGGTCTGCTCGTACACCGGCAGGGCCTGGCCCGGCCGGCCCGCGGCCAGGTAGGCGGCGGCCAGGTCACCGCGCGCGGCCAGCGTCTCCGGGTGGCGGGCGCCGAGCACCCACTCCCGGTCCGCGACCACCCGCTCGTACATCGGCAGCGCCTCACCGTGCCGGCCCGCGGCGGCGTAGACCCGGCCCAGGTGGGCGCAGGAGGCCAGGGTGTCCGGGTGGTCGTTGCCCAGGGCCCGCTGCCGCTCGGCCAGGGTGCGCTCGTACACGCCGATGGCGTCGTCCACCCGGTCCGCGGCCTCATATGCCGCGGCCAGGCCATCCCGGCAGCGCAGCGTCTGGGCATGGCCCGCGCCGAGTACCCGGCCCGCGGTGTCCAGCATGGACAGCCAGTACGCGGTGGCCGGGCCGCTGATCTGCCCGCTGGACAGGCTCTCCCCGGCGCGCAGCAGCACCGGGTGGGCCTCCGGCGTCCACAGCAGGTCCCCGGTGCAGTCCCGCAGCCGGGTCGTGCAGTCGCGCAGCGCCTGGGCCAGCCGGGGCGGCACGTCCGGGCCTGGCCACGCCTGGTACAGCGCGTCGGCCGCGGACTTGGCCGCCCGCTCGAACTCCGGCGCCGGGATGACTTTCCTGGTCAGCGCCTGGATCAGCGGGTGCACCTGGACCGTGCGGGTGGTGCTGGCCGGGTTGATGGTGACCAGGCCGGCCCGGGCCAGGTTGTGCACCGCTTCCCGGGCCTGAGCCGGATCGCCCGGCATGGCCGGGTGCCCGGTCATGTACCCGCAGGCCGCCTGGCTGGTGAACACCACGCCCGGGATGCCAGCCGGGTCCAGCAGCGCGGCCAGGGCCAGCATCGGCCGGGCCAGCCCGGCGGGCGCGATCTGGTCGGCCAGGTCCATGGCCAGCGACCAGGTCACGTCGACGAGGCCGGGCTCGGTGTCGGTGGCTGGCGGCCCCAGCCGGCGCCGCCGGTCGTGGAACCAGCCCCGGTAGTCGCGGCAACTGGCCCCGGTGGCGATGAGCGCGGCGGTCGCGTGCGCCATGGCCAGCGGGTGGCGGTCCAGGTCGGTGGCCAGGTCGAGCGCTTCGGTGCGCTGGCCCGGGTCGGTGCTGAGCCGGGCCGTCAGGTAGGCCAGCGCTTCCCGCATGGTGAACGAGCCGACCTGCACGATCCGCCGGTTCGGCCCGTCCAGCGAGTTCTCCTGGCGGGCGGTGACCACGACCCGGCCGTCGGTGCCGTCCGGCCACAGCCCGTCCAGGTCGGCCGGGTCGGTCAGGTCGTCGAGCACCACCACCCAGCGCCGCTCGGTGCGGGACAGCCAGGTCAGGAAGCGCTGCCCGCTGGCCAGCAAGTCGTCATCCGGGTCGGCCGCGCCGAGATCGGCCAGCGCGCTCGCGTACCCGGTGAGGATGGCGTCCCGGCTGGCCGCACTCACCCAGACCAGCAGGTCCACCGAGCGGCTGTCCCACAGGCCGTGGGCCAGGGCCGCGGCCAGCTGAGTCTTGCCGCTGCCGCCGTGCTCGGGGAACCGGGGTGAGCCCGGCTGGCCGTCCGGGGTCAGGATCAGCGTGTCACCCGGGACCAGCTTCCCGACCAGCCCCAGCCCGCTCTCCGGCCGGGGGCTGGTCGCATCGGCCAGCGGCGGGACCGGGCCGCAGCGCAGCGGCCACTCGACTAGCTGGCCGGGCACGAAGCCGCTCCGGGTCCAGCGGGCCGGGATGCTGCTGAGGGCACGGTCACGGATTTCTCCCGTCGCCGGTGCGGACGATGTTTCCGAAGATCCGTAGTACTGCACGAGCTGGTGTGGCACGACAACTCCGCTGCAGAGTTGCAGTGCCCAGCCTATGCCGGTGCGACCGAAATTGGGTGCTGTTCGCTTAGTACAGTAAGTCTTATCATGGCCGGCGCTGCGTAATTGGCACAGCTAAATGGCGCCCGTTCTGCTCATATGGCCACGTCCCCGCGACCCGGCCCGGCCAGCCGTTCGAGCAGCGCGCGCCGCCACAGCTCAGTCTGTTTGACCTGGTTAAAGGTGAAGAAGTGCAGCCCGGCCACGTCTGCGGCTGGGTCCGCAAGGGTGGTTCCGGTCCGGTCCAGCAGCCGTTCCGGACGGTAACCGCCGGGGGTGCCAAGCCGCAGAAACCACTCGGTGTGCCCGGCCAGGAAGCGGGCCGACTCGGCTACCCCGGCCTTGGCTGCCATGCGCAGCAGCTTCGCCCGCTCCACCGGCCCCGCCAGCCCCACGTACAACGGCAGCGTAACGCCCCGGGCCCGGATCCGGCTGATCCACTTGCGCAGCACGGCCGGGTCGAAGCACAGGTTGCTGACGATGTAGGAGGAGTGCTGCCGCTTGTCCCACATGGCCTGGATCGTGATGTCGTCGCCGATGTGCGGGTGCGACTCCGGGTACCCGGTGATGCCGACCCGGGTGAACGGGCGGCCCAGCTCGGTCAGCCGGCTGAGCAGGGACAGCGCGCTGTCGAACGGGCCGGCCGGTGGATCGGCGTCGCCGGCCGGAACGAAGATGTCGGCCACCCCGATCGCGGTCAGCCGGGCCACGATCTCGCGCAGATGGCCGTCATCGCGGACCAACCGGGCCGACACGTGCGGCACCACCTGGTAACCATGGCCGGCCAGCCGCTCGGTCAGGTCGAGCGTGGCGTCCAGCCCCTTGGCCGGCGACGCGGTGACGGTGACCGTCATCCCGCGCGGCACCCACTCGGTCACCTGGTCCTCGACCGATGCGGCCGGGAACACCTCATACCGCGGCCGCGCCAGCAACGGCGCCACGCTCGCTAGCCCGCGCACCGCTGCCCTCCTCCCGCCGTACCCGGCCCCGCAGCGCCCCAGCCCGCACCCGGCCCGTCGGGCACCCGCGCCGACTTTTCACCCCTCTGTGACACCCGATTCGGGACAAAACGCCCAGCCTTCCGCACATCTGGGGTGAAAAGTGCTGGGTCACCATGATCAGGTTGAGTCGTGGTGACGAGGATTTCCAGTTCGCGTTCCAGCCGGGCGGTGCCGGTGCCGATCACGGTTAGCGGGAGGCCGAACATGGCCGCTACTGCGCGGGCCTCGGCTTCCAGCGCGGGGTCGGGCTGCTGGGCCAGCCAGACGACCCGGCGGTAGTGGCCGAAGTAGTCCGGCCACAGTTCCGGGTACCGGTCCAGGCCCAGTTCGGCGAGTACGGACCGGCGGAACGAGCGGACCAGGAAGTCGGTCAGCACGTACGTGCCCGGCTCATCGGCGAACAGCCCGGCCACCCGGGCCGGCCCGGCCAGCAGGTCGTAGCAGTGCAGGCCGGGCAGCCGCCGCACGCCCAGCCGGCCGCACAGCTCGTCCAGCGCCCCATACGTCCCGCAGTCCGCGTAGGCCACCGCCACCGGCAGGCCACGGTTCAGCGCGGCCACGGCCAGCCGCTCGACTTCCGGCACGGTCCGGTCCGGGCGGTTGTGCAGCAGGGACGGCAGGCTGTGCACCTCGACCGGCCATTGGCGGCGCTTCACCACCTCGCGGATGGGCCCGCTCAGCGCGCCGCACGCGATGATCACGGCGCCGGGCGCCCCACTGGCGGCCGCGTCACCGGCCGGCGGCGCGGGGCGGGCACGCGGCACACCACCAACCACCGCGCTGCGATCTGGCGGCGAGGGGCGGGCACTGGCGTTAGGCAGGAAAGGCGAGTTGGTCGACGAAGCGGTCGTTGAAATCGGCGCG
>DATCUG010000055.1:0-12423 GCA_036567525.1 Streptosporangiaceae bacterium
GCGCGTGCTTGATCCGGCGCGCCGCGTACAGCCCGGACTGCATGGCCACCTCGGCCACCCCGGGCAGCCGGTCCAGGCTCATCATGTCCCCGGCCACCATGATCTCGGGGTGCCCGGGGATGGTCAGGTCCGGGTTGACCATGATCCGCCCAGCCCGGTCCTGGCTCGCCCCGGTCGCCCTGGCCACCGCCGCGGCCAGCGGCGGCGCCTCCACCCCGGCTGTCCACAGCACGGTGCCCGCGTCATGCCGGGTGGTGTTGCCGTCGGCGTCGCGCACCTCCACCCCGTACGGGTCGACCTTGGTCACGATCGTGCCCATGTGCAGCTCGACGCCCAGCTTGCGCAGCGCGGCCGCCGCCACGGCGGACAGCTCCGGGCCGAACGAGGCCAGCGGGGCCTGCCCGCCGTCCAGCAGCAGCACCCGGGCGTCCTGCGGGGCGATCTTCCGGTACTCGGCGCGCAGCGTCTTGGTCGCCACCTCGCGGATCTGGCCGGCTAGTTCCACCCCGGTCGGGCCCGCCCCAACCAGGACGAACGTGAGCCAGTGCGTGCTGTCGGCCCGGCTGGTGGCACTCTCCGCCATCTCGAACGCGCCGAACACCCGGCGCCGGATGGTGAGCGCGTCCTCGATCGTCTTCATCCCGGGCGCGAGCACGGCGAACTCGTCGTGCCCGAAGTAGGACTGGCGCACCCCGCCGGCCAGGATCAGGTCGTCGTAGCCGAACTCGATGACCTCACCCAGCGGCCGCCGGGCCTGCACCGTCCGCGCCGCCACGTCGATGCCGATGACCTCGGCCAGCACACACGCCACGTTGCGGTGCCGCTTGAGGACCTGGCGCAGTGGCGCGGCGATCTTCCCCTCGGACAGGATCCCGGTCGCACACTGGTACAGCAGCGGCTGGAACAGATGGTGCTCGGCCCGGTCGATGAGGGTGATGGCGACCGGGGCCCGGCGCAGCGCCCGGGTGGCGAACAGCCCGGCGAACCCGCCGCCCACGATGACCACCCGGCGGCGGCTCTGGTTTGCCATGGTTCCCCCCTCCGTGGCCGAGCCGGCCGGATCAGGCTGGGTCGAGCCAGAGGTCCCGGGCGGGCAGCAGCCGGTCCGCCTCCTTGGGCCCCCAGGTCGCCTTGGCGTACGGGTGCACCGGCGTGACGTCGCCGAGCACCGGGTCCACCACCCGCCAGGCCGCCTCGACCGAGTCCTGCCGGGCGAACAGCCAGCGGTCCCCGTCCAGCGCCGCCCCGATCAGCCGGTCGTAGGGCCGCTGGTCCGAGCCGGGCCGCTCGGCGAACACCAGCTCCTCGGTCTGCGGCTCCCAGCCCGCGCCCGGCTTCTTGCCGGCCAGGCTGACCCCGACCGCGGTCTCCGGCCAGACCCGGAACCGCAGCGTGTTGTTGTCCGGCAGCGGGTCAAGCCCGAAGATGTCGTACGGCGCGCGCTTGAACCGCACGGTGACCTCGGTCGTGGTGACCGGCAGGCACTTGCCCGCCCGGATCAGGACCGGCACCCCGGCCCAGCGCCACGACTCGACGGCCAGCCGGACCGCGACGAACGTCTCCACCGTGGACCGCGGGTCCACCCCGGCCACGTCGTGGTACCCCTCGTACTGGCCGCGGACCACGTCCTCCGGCTCCAGCGGCCTGACCGCGGAGATCAGCCGGGACTTGGCGTCCCGCCAGGAACCCAGCCCGTTGCCGTCCGGCGGGTCGGCCATCACGGTCGCCATCACCTGGAGCATGTGGTTCTGCAGCACGTCCCGGACCGCGCCGGTCCGGTCGTAGAACCGGCCCCGGTCCGAGACGTCGAACGCCTCGGCCATGGTGATCTGGATGCTCTCCACGTGGTCCCGGTTGAGCAGCGGCTCGATCACCGAGTTGGCGAACCGGACGAACAGCACGTTCTCCACCGGGTCCAGGCCGAGCCAGTGGTCCACCCGGAAGATCGCGTCCTCCGGGAAGTACTGGTGCATCAGCGCGTCCAGCTTGATCGCGCTGTCCAGGTCGGTGCCGAACGGCTTCTCCACCATGATCCGGTTGCCCTTGGCCCGGCCCGCGGTCGCGATGCCCTGCGCGATCCGGCCGAACAGCACCGGCGGCACCTCGAGGTAGAACAGGATCTGCTGGCCGGCCCCGACCGTGTCCGACATCGCGTGGTAGGTGGCGTCGTCGGCCAGGTCGCCGTCCACGTACTTGAGCAGCCCGAGCATCTTCCTGGCCGGCGGGCTGTCCGGGTCCATGTTGTTCAGCTTGAGCGACGCGACCGCGTAGTCGCGGAACTGGTCCAGGCCCCAGCCGTTCTTGGCCACACCGACCACCGGCACGTTGAGCACGCCGCGGTCGACCAGCCCGACCAGCGCCGGGAACGTCTCCAGCTTGGCCAGATCCCCCGTCGCGCCGAAGATGACCAGTGCGTCAACCTGCTCCGTTGCCATCTGAGCTCCTTAGCTCCGCTGTGCTCGTCACCTTACTGGGCCGGGTTTCCCGCATCCGGGGCGGCTGGAAGTCGCCCGGGCTGATCCGCTGCCGGAACACGTAGTACGTCCAGGCCTGGTACAGCAGCACCACCGGCAGCAGGATCACCACCACGATCGTCATCAGCCGCAAGCTGTACGGCGGGGACGCGGTGTTGCTGATCGTCAGGCTGTAAGCCGGGCTGGTGCTGGACACCAGCACCCGGGGGTAGAGCTCGGTGAAGATGGACAGCACGGTGGCGGCCATGGCGAACGTGGTGGCCGCGAACGCCCACCCCGCCCGGCGGTCCCGGGCCAGCCAGGCGGCGCCGAACACGGCCAGCACGCCGGCCACCTCCACCACGTTGGGCAGCACGCCCTTGTGCGCGCTGACCCGGGTCCAGATGACGAAGCCGAGGACCAGCAGCCCGGCCACCGGGCCGGCCCGGTAGCCCAGCGTGGCCGCCCGGCCCCGGACGTCACCCGACGTCTTCAGCGCCAGGAACGTGCTGCCGTGCAGCACGCACAGCGCGACCAGGGTGACCCCGGTGTAAATCCCGTACGGCTGGAGCAGGTCGGCGAAGTTCCCGGTGAACTCCTGGGATTTGTCCACCGGCAGGCCGTGCAGCAGATCGCCGAGCGCCAGCCCGAGCAGGAACGGCGCGACCAGGCTGCCCCCGGCCATCAGCCAGTCCCAGGCCCGCCGCCACCGCGGATCAGAGGACTTGCCCCGGTACTCGAACGAGATGCCGCGCACGATCAGGGCCAGCAGCAGCAGGACCATGGCCAGGTAGAGCGCCGAGAACATGGTGGCGTACCAGCCGGGGAACGCGGCGAACATGGCCGCGGCCGCGACGATCAGCCACACCTCGTTGCCGTCCCACAGCGGGCCGATCGCATTCACCGCGGCCCGCCGCCCCGCCTCGTCCCGGGCCACCACCCCGTGCAGCATGCCGACCCCGAAGTCGAACCCCTCCAGCACGAAGAAGCCGGTCCACAGCACCGCGATGACGATGAACCAGAACTGGGCCAGTGACATGACCGCGCTCCTAGTACCGCACTGCGGGCACCGGCACGTCTGCCCCACCGTCCCCGCCCGCCGGGGCCGGGGACGGGGCCAGGGCCTGGCGTCCGTAGCGCAGCATCAGGACCAGATCCACCACGGCCAGGGCCAGATACAGCACAACGAAGATAGCCAGGCTGGTCACCACGCTCGGGAAACTCACCGCCGGGGACACCCCGTCCTTGGTCAGCATGATGCCCTGCACCACCCACGGCTGGCGGCCGCTCTCGGTGAGCAGCCAGCCCGCCGTGTTCATCAGGAACGGGGTGACGACGGCCCAGGTGGCCAGCCACAGGAACACCCGGGGCCAGGGCTTCTTCCGCCACATCAGCCAGATGCCCCACAGCGCGAACGCGAAGACGAGCCCGCCCAGGTAGGCCATCACCCGCATGCCCCAGTACTGGATGAAGACGTTCGGCACGTAGTTACCCGGGCCGTACCTGGCCGCGTACTGGTTCTGCAGCGGGGTCAGCCCCTGGACCTTGCCGTCCCACGAGTTGGTGGCCAGCAGCGAGAGCAGGTGCGGGATGGCGATGATCTGGGTGGGCGTGTGGTCGTTGTTGCCGCCGCCGATCTGGAACAGCGAGAACGAGCACGGCTGGCAGGTGGTCCACTGGGCCTCGGCGGCCGCGATCTTCATCGGCTGGTAGGTGCCCTCGACCACGCCCAGCTCGTCGCCGACCAGCAGGGTCAGGATGATCGCCGGGACCAGCACGATCATCGACAGCCGCAGCGAGTGGCCGAAGATCGCGCCGTCGGTGCCCTTGCGCAGCTGCCAGGCCGAGACGGCCAGCATGACCATGGCCCCGGTGACCATGGCGGCCAGCAGTACCTTGCCGTATCCCCACAGGAACACCGGGTTGGTCAGCACCGCCCAGATGTTGGTCAGCTGCGGCTTGCCGTTGACCATGTGGTAGCCGACCGGGTGCTGCATCCACGAGTTGGCCGCCATGATGAACGCGGCCGACAGCACCGTGCCCAGCGAGACCAGCCAGATGGTCAGCAGGTGCACCCGGCGGGACAGCTTGTCCCAGCCGAACAGCCACAGCCCGAGGAACGTGGATTCCAGGAAGAACGCGGCCAGCCCTTCCATGGCCAGCGGCGCGCCGAAGATGTTGCCGACCAGCCGGGAGTAATCCGACCAGTTCATCCCGAACTGGAATTCCTGGACCAGTCCGGTCACCACACCGACCGCGATGTTGATCACCAGCAGGGTGCCGAAAAACCTGGTCAGCCGCAGATATTCGGGCTGCTTGTTGCGGTACCAGGCGGTCTGCAGCAAGGCGGTCAGGAAGGCCAGCCCGATCGTCACCGGGACGAAGAAGAAGTGGTTGACGGTGACGAAGCCAAACTGCCACCGCGCCAGGTCGACCGTGCTCATTCCGCCCCCCGGGGATCAGCCGTGGCCGGCCGGTGTCAGGACTGCGAAATCTGCTCCCTGGTGCCGTTCCGCCAGGCGCTCGCGCCCGCGGCGACGCCGGCCTTGGCCCGGTTCCAGTGGTGCTTGGCCATCTCGGTGGGCGGCACCTCCTGGCGGTTCGCCCAGTCCCGGGCGGCCATGGCCAGCGCGGTGCCCGCTACGGCCAGGCCGGCCATGCCGATCAGCCCGGCCAGCCCCATCAGCGCGCCGCCGACCAGCAGCGGCCTGGTGTTCATCCGGAACGCCGTGTCCGGGCGGCTGGAGTTCGTCATGGTCCGGACGATGCCGCTGCCCAGCCCGCCGGGCATCATCCTCCAGGGGTGATTGGCCTTCACCCCGGGCAGGCGATGTGCCCGTCTGGGCCCGGCGGCATAGTGGACGGGTGACCGAACGCTATGACGTGATCGTTATTGGCACTGGCGCGGGCGGCGGCACGCTGGCGCACACCCTGGCGCCGTCCGGCAAGAAGATCCTGCTCCTGGAGCGAGGCGACTACCTGCCCCGGGAAATGGACAACTGGAATCCTAAGCCGGTCTTTGTGGATGGCAAGTACATCACCAAGGACACGTGGTACGACGCCGACGGCAAGCCATTCCAGCCGCAGGTGCACTACTTCGTCGGCGGGGCGACCAAGATGTACGGGGCCGCGCTGTACCGGCTGCGGCCCGAGGATTTCGGCGAGCTCAAGCACGTGGACGGGGTGTCCCCGGCCTGGCCGGTCAGCTACGACGAGTTCGAGCCGTGGTACACCAAGGCGGAGTGGCTGTACCAGGTGCACGGCGCGCACGGCGAGGACCCCACCGAGGGGCACTGGTCCAGGCAGTACCCGTGGCCCGCGGTGAGCCACGAACCGCGGATCCAGCAGCTGTCCGACGACCTGCAGGCGGGCGGGTACCACCCGTTCCACGCGCCGTGCGGCATCATGCTCGACGAGGCCCGGCGGCCGGCCAGCACCTGCATCCGGTGCACCTGGTGCGACGGCTACCCGTGCCTGGTGCACGCCAAGTCCGACGCCGAGGTGCTGGCGGTCCGCCCGATCCTGGGCCTGCCCAACGTCACCCTGCTCACCGGGGCCGAGGTGACCCGGCTGGACACCGACGGCAGCGGCCGGACGGTCACCGGCGTGGTGGTGCAGCGGGACGGCCGCGAAGAGGTCTACCAGGGCGACATCGTGGCGCTCTGCGCGGGCGCCACGAACAGCGCCAAGGTGCTGCTCCGCTCGGCCTCCGACGCGCACCCCGATGGCCTAGCCAACGGGTCCGGCCAGGTCGGCCGGAATTACATGTACCACAACAGCAAGGCCATGGTGGCGCTGGGCAAGGAGCGCAACGACACCGTGTACCAGAAGACGCTCTCGGTCAACGACTTCTACCTGCCGGGCAACGGCCGGGAATGGCCGCTGGGCAACATCCAGATGCTGGGCAAATCCAACGCCGAGGCGATGCGCGGCGAGGAGCCGCACCTGACCAAGCTGGCCCCGCAGTGGAGCCTGGCAGAGGTGGCCGCGCACGCGGTCGACCTGTGGCTGACCACCGAGGACCTGCCCAAGGCGGAGAACCGGGTCACCGTCGACTCCGGCGGCGCGGTGCACCTGGCCTACAGGGCGAGCAACACGGCCGAGGCGGACGACCTCTACAAAGAGGTCCGGACGATGCTGAACCACGTGGGCATGGCCGGGCACCACGTCCTGGACAAGAACTACTACATGAAGATGGACGTGCCCATCGCTGGCGTCGCCCACCAGGCGGGCACCTGCCGGTTCGGCGCCGACCCGGCCAGTTCCGTGCTCGACGTCCACTGCAAGGCCCACGAACTGGACAATCTCTACGTCGTGGACACCAGCTTCTTCCCCAGCATCGGCGCGGTGAATCCGGCGCTGACCGCGATGGCCAACGCGATCCGGGTCGGCGAGCACCTGGCCGGACGGCTCGGCTGAAGGCACTGGCGTTAGGCAAATAAAGGGGCTTGTAATAGCCCGCTGCGGGTGACGACGGAACGGGGCGGACCCGGAAACCTGGCCGGCATGAGGCCGGGACCATGGGGCGCAGCGCCGATCGGTGCCGCGCTGCTGAGCGCGGTGCTGCTGGCCGCGGGCTGCTCGTCGGGCAGCGGTTCCGGGGCGAGCCCGTCGCCCACCCCGTCGGCCACTTCCGCCGCCGCATCGCCCACCGCGACGTCCGTGGTCTGCATGAACGTGGCCGCGTTGCGCGCGTCCCTGGCCGAGCTGGGCCACATCAGCGTGGGCCCGAACGCGCTGGACAAGCTCAAGAAGGACCTGACCGTGGTGAAGGACAACCTGGCCGCGGTGAAAGAGTCGGCCGGGACCGAGTGGTCGGCCCAGATCGACGGCGTGCAGACAGCACTGAGCAAGCTGCAGAAGACCCTGAGCAACCTGGGCAGCCAGCCCAACGCGGCCGCCGCGGCCAAGGCGGTGTCCACCGACGTGGCCGGCCTGACCCGGGCGGGCAGCAACCTGCTGGCCGCGGCGAGCGAGCGCTGCCCGGAAGCAACCCCGACCCCGTCCGGATAAGGAGCACCACGATGGCGCGCTACCCCAACATCAGTGATCACGGGCTCATCGGGGACCTGCAGACCGCGGCGCTGGTCACCACGGACGGGTGCGTGAACTGGTTCTGCTGCCCGCGGTTCGACTCGCCGAGCGTGTTCGGCGCGCTGCTGGACGCGGACAAGGGCGGCTACTGCCAGGTCCGGCCGGACCGGGACGACTACGTCACCCGGCAGCTGTACTTCCCGGACACGGCCATCCTGATCACCCGGTTCATGACTCCGGACGGGGTCGGTGAAGTGGTGGACTTCATGCCGATCGCCGGGCCGCGGGTGACCGCCCACCACCGGCTGGTCCGGCAGGTCCGGGTGGTCCGCGGCACGATGAAGTTCGTCGCCGACATCAAGCCGCGCTTCGACTACGGCCGCAAGGAACACAAGCTGGAGCTCACCGACGAGGGCGCGGTGTTCCATGCCGACGGCATGGAACTGACCGTGCACACCATGGGTCGCCGGGGCACCACCCCGGCCGAGCTGGGCGCCGAGTTCGAGCGGGTCGGCGAGGACCTGCGCCTGCACCGCACGCTCAAGGAAGGCGAGCACGCCGGCCTGGTGCTGGAGTGGATGGGCGGCCGGCCGCGGCGGCTGGCCGAGAGCGCGCTGCAGCAGCTGGCCGAAGAGACCGCCACCTACTGGCGGAACTGGCTGCGCCGGTCCACCTACACCGGCCGGTGGCGGGAGATGGTGACCCGGTCGGCCATGACGCTCAAGCTGATGACGTACGCGCCGACCGGCGCACTGGTCGCCGCGCCCACCACCGGGCTGCCCGAGCAGGCCGGCGGCGAGCGGAACTGGGACTACCGCTACACCTGGATCCGGGATGCCTCATTCTCGGTGTACGCCCTGCTCGGGCTGGGCTACGTCGAAGAGGCAGGCGCGTTCGGCCTCTGGGTCCGGAACCGGATGGTCGAGGAGGACGCGGCCGGCAGCGCGCACCCGCTCAAGATCATGTACCGGGTGGACGGCTCGTCCGACCTGACCGAGGAGACCCTGGACCACTGGGAGGGCTGGCGTGGCTCCCGGCCGGTGCGCATCGGCAACGGCGCGGCCGACCAGCTCCAGCTCGACATCTACGGCGAGGCGCTGGACGCGATGCACCACGCCGACTCGCAGGGCCTGCAGTTCGCCCACCAGGGCTGGATGGCCGTGGTCCGCATGATCGACTGGCTGTGCGAGCACTGGGACCAGCCGGAGGAAGGCATCTGGGAGACCCGCGGCGGCCGTAAGGACTTCACCTACGGGCGATTCCAGTGCTGGGTGGCGCTGGACCGGGCCATCCGGCTGGCCGAGCACCGCGGCCGGCCCGCCGACATCTTCCGCTGGCGGTCCGAGCGGGACCGTATCTACCGGCAGGTCATGGAGCGCGGCTGGAACGACAAGGAGCGTGCGTTCACCCAGCACTACACCACCGAGGTGCTGGACTCGTCGCTGCTGCTGATGCCGCTGATGGGTTTCGTGTCGCCGTGGGACCCGATGTGGATCGAGACGCTCGAGGCGATGGACAGCAAGCTGGTCTCGGACAGCCTCGTCTACCGGTACGACCCGTCCGCCTCCCCGGATGGCCTGCGCGGCAGCGAGGGCACGTTCTCGCTGTGCACGTTCTGGTACGTGGACGCGCTGGCCCGGTCCGGGCGGCTGGAGGAGGCGTCGCTGGTGTTCCAGAAAATGCACACCTACGCCAACCACCTGGGGCTGTACTCCGAGGAGATCGGGCTGACCGGCGAGCAGCTGGGCAACTTCCCGCAGGCGTTCAGCCACCTGTCGCTGATCAACGCGGCCATCAACCTCGACTACCAGCTCGACCACGGCCCGGGGGACGTCGGCCCGCTGCTGCAGCGGGCCCGCCGGATGCCTGGTTTCGGGCGGATCTAGGGGGCCTAGGGACGCCGCGCTCACCCGGTACCGCGGCTGATCCGGCCGCCGCACCGCCCGGATTCTCACCCGTGGCGGGTGAGGGATCACGCCGCCGCGCGCCCAATCATGGGTGAAGGGGAGGCCATACCCGCCGGCGGTTGATATCAGCCGGCCCCGGGTATGACCCGCAAAGGCATCTGACCTGCACATTCACCCCAACGGGATGAGGATGGCCGCGGCCGGCCAGCAGGTCAGGGCTCTCGGGGGAGATTTCATGACGAGCACGATCGACAGCGCAGCCGAGCCTGCCCGGGATCTGCCGGACGGCGCGGCGCTGGCCGAGGAACTGCTGGACGGGTCCGCCGGTGACCTTGACCAGCCGCCGCGGTTTCTCGAAGGCAAGCTGCAGGTCCCGCAGCCGCACTTCCCGGTGCTGCGCCGCCGCCGGATCACCGGCCTGCTCGACCAGGCCGCCCGCAACCGGGTCACGCTGATCAGCGGGCCAGCGGGCGCGGGCAAGACGGTGGCCTGCGCCACCTGGGCCAGCGCGGCCGCGCAGAGCCGCCGGGTGGCCTGGCTGACGGTAGACGGCGAGGACCAGCAGGCCTGGTTCTGGGCCTATGTGTGCGCGGCGCTGGCCCGGCTGCGGGCGATCCCGGCCGACGCGCTGCGCTCGCTGGAGGACACCAGCCCGGACCGGTTCCCGCTCCGCCTGGTCGAGGCGGCCCAGCTGTTCACCGAGCCGGTGGTGCTGATCCTGGACGACGTGCATGAGCTGGCCGACCCGGCCGTGCTGAGCGGCCTCGACCTGATCATCCGGCATGCCCCGGGCACGCTGCGGCTGGTGCTGTCGGCCCGGCAGCCACCCGCCCTGCAGCTGGCCCGGCTGCGGGTGTCCGGCGAGCTGGCCGACATCGGCGGCGCGGACCTGGCCTGCACCGCCGACGAGGCCGACGCGTACTTCGCCATGCTGGGCATCGACGTGGACCAGGGCGCACGGGACGAGCTGCTGCGCCGCACCCAGGGCTGGATGGCCGGGCTGCGGCTGGCCGCGATGCGCGCGCACAGCAACCCGGAGCCCGGCACGAAGATCACCGACCTGGTCGGCGACGAGCCCATCGTGACCGACTACCTGTGGGACGAGGTGCTCGGCAAGCAGCCGCCGCAGACCCGGATGTTCCTGCTCCGCACCAGCATCACCGGCGAGGTGACCGGGGACCTGGCCGACGCGCTGACCGGGCAGGGCGGCAGCGCCCGCACGCTGGAGCGGCTGAGCCGGGAGAACAGCTTCGTCGACGTGGTGGACCGGGAGCGCGGCGGGTACGCGTACCACCCGCTGCTGCGCGAGGTGCTCACCGCCGAGCTGCACCGGGAGATCCCGCACGAGATCCCCGTGCTGCTGCGCCGGGCGGCCCGCTGGTACGCCGCGCACGGCCAGCCGCTGCGCTCGGTGCGCTGCGCGGCGCAGGCCGAGGACTGGGACTACGCGGCGCAGATCCTGGCCGAGGCGGGCGCCGGGGTGGCCAGCCCCGGGTCCACCGCCGAGCTGGAGAGCGTGCTGGCCCTGTTCCCGCCGGACCGCTCGGCCGACGATCCCGCCGTCGCCGCGGCCTGGGCCGCGGCCCGGCTGTGGGACGGCGACCACGAGGGCGCGGGCGCCTATCTGGACAGCGGCGAGCAGGCCCTGGGCCGGGCCGCGCCGGCCATCCGCCGGGTCATGGAGCCGACGCTGGCCGCGCTTCGGGTCATGCTGGCCGGCTGCCGGGCCGACCCCGATCCCGCCCTGCTGGCCGGGGCCAGGTCGCTGGCCGAGCGGTGCGCCGCCGCGGCCACCGCCCAGCCGGAACACCGGGCCGTCGGGCTGCTCTGGTTCGCGGCCGGGGTGGCCCGGCTGCGCCGCTGGGAGATCCAGGCCGCCCGGCACGCGCTGCGGCACGCCGACCGCCAGCTCGCCGCCGGGAACCAGGCCGGGCTGCAGGCCCGGGCCCGGGCCTGGCGGGCGCTGGCTGAAGCCTGGTCCGGCGACCTGAGCGCGGCCCAGCGCTCAGCCAGCGACGTGCCCGCTACCCGTGGCCTGGACCAGGCCACCGCCGGGGCGGCCGGGGAACTGGCCGCGCTGGCCCAGGCGCAGGTCAGCCTGCGCCGCGACGACCTGTCCACCGCGCAGCGGCTGATCGACGGGATGTCCGGGGTGGCCGGGCAGTTCCCCGGCGAGCCGCCGGTCAGCGCGATGACCGCGCTGATCCGGGCCCGGGTGCTGCTGGCCGACGGCGACGCCACCGCGGCCATCGCCGCCGCGTCCCGGCTCCGCGAGACGTACGGCCCGGCCTACCTGGCCCTGTCCGACGTGGTCACGGTGGCCGAGGGCGACGCGGCGCTGCGGGCCGGCAACACCGGCCGGGCCCGCGCGGTGCTGCTGCTGGTGGAGGAGGGTGAGCACTTCGACCGGGCCGACGGCCGGCTGCTCCGCGGCGGGCTGCTCCTCGCCGACGGCGAGTTCAAGGCCGCCCTGGAGGCGGTGCAGCCGTGCCTGGACGAGGCCACCGCCGGCGTCACCCGGCACGAGCGGATCAGCGGGCTGCTCATCGCCGCGGTGGCGCACCGCCGCCTGGGCGGCACCGACGAGGCCGCCGCGCTGCTCGAGCGGGCGCTCGCGCTGGCCGAGCCGGACGGGGCTTACCGGGCCTTCCTGGACGGCGGGGGCGCGCTCCGCTCCGCGATGACCGTGCTGATCCCGCCGACCAGCCGGCACGCCGGGTTCGCCGGGCGCATCCTGGAGCGGTTCGACGCCCAGGTGCCGCAGGGCGCCGCGCCCGCCGCCCGGGCCAGCGTGCCGCTGACCGACAGCGAGCGGGCGGTGCTCCGGTTCCTGCCCTCGCACATGACCAACGAGGAGATCTCGCAGGCCCTGTTCCTGTCCATCAACACGGTCAAGACGCACCTGCGTTCGGCCTACCGCAAACTCGGGGTGAGTTCCCGCCGCGAGGCGATCGCCCGTGGCCGCCGCCTCGGCCTGCTGTTACGGCGGCCGTCAGGAGCGGCCGTCAGGAACGGTGCGGCACGGCGGG
>DATCUG010000056.1:0-10501 GCA_036567525.1 Streptosporangiaceae bacterium
CAGTTGCAGTTGCGGCCGCCGCACGTCGTGGTAGGGGATGGTGGACAGCAGGTGGGCGATCATGTTGATCCGGGCCCGCCGCTTGTCGTCGCTCTCCACCACGTACCAGGGCGCCTCGGGAATGTCGGTGTGCAGCAGCATCTCGTCCTTGGCCCGGCTGTAATCCTCCCAGCGGGTGACCGACTCCAGGTCCATCGGGGACAGCTTCCACTGCCGCATCGGGTCCTCCAGCCGGGACCGGAAGCGCGCTTGCTGTTCCGCGTCGCTGACCGAGAACCAGTACTTGCGGAGCAGGATGCCGTCTTCCACCAGCAGCCGTTCGAAGATCGGGCACTGGTGCAGGAACCGGGCGTACTCCTCCTTGGTGCAGAACCCCATCACGTGCTCGACCCCGGCCCGGTTGTACCAGCTCCGGTCGAACAGCACGATCTGCCCGCCAGCGGGCAGGTGGTCCACGTACCGCTGGAAGTACCACTGGGTCTGTTCCCGCTCGGTCGGCGCGGGCAGCGCGACGATCCGGGCGATCCGCGGGTTCAGGTACTGGGTGACCCGCTTGATCGTGCTGCCCTTGCCGGCCGCGTCCCGGCCCTCGAAGATGATCACAATCCGGGCGCCCTCGGCGCGCACCCACTCCTGGACCTTGACCAGTTCCGCCTGCAGCCGGAACAGCTCGGCCTCGTAGGGCTGCCGCGGCAGCCGCCTGACTTTGCTCTTGACCTTGCCGTTGTGAGACATCGTCACACCCCCTACTACCTAGGAGTGAATCACGGCCCACCGGCGGAAACCATGCCGATGAGGTACCCCCGCTCACCCCAGCGGCCGAGTGACACCGGCCCGGACCGGCCTAGCCTGATGACTCAGAAGACGGCCGGGAAACGGGCAAGTCCCCGAGGGGGGCGGGCGCCAGGCCCGGACGGTCCCGCGGATGGTCAGGCAAGGGGGGTGCACGGCCGTCCGTTGACGCCGGTACGGGTAGCGCGGGTGACGCTGGCCACGTGGTCGGGCATCGTGGCCAGTACCGGCGGGGACTGCCCGCCTGGCGCGCCGTCCCCGCCCGGGCTGGATCAGCCAGCCCGGCCGTCTTCTGGCTCACCAGCCTGGTTCCCCGGCTACCCGGTTCCCCGGCTAACCCGGTTCCCTCCCCCGGCATCAGCCCGGGCGCGTCATCGAGCAGCCCGTAGCGGACCGCGTAGGAGGCGGCCTCCAGCCGTGAGTGCACGCCCAGCTTGGTCAGCACCGACTGGACGTGGGTGCGTACGGTGGCCGCCGACACGCCCAGCTTGGTCGCGATACCCGACGTGTCCAGCCCTTCGACCAGCAGGTTGAGGCATTCCCGCTCGCGGCCGGTGAGGAAGGCGGCCAGCCGGCGCGCATCGTCGGACCGGGGGCGCTCCCGGGCTGGCCGCGGTTTCGGCACGTCCACCACGACCTCGCCACGTTGCACCTGGTCGATGGCCCGGGTCAGCGCGCCCACGCCGCGGGTCTTGTGCAGGTAGCCGGCCGCCCCGGCCTGCAGCGACTGCCGGATGCCCTCGGTGTCCGGGTCGGCGCTGAGCACCAGGATCTTGGTCCGGCCGCTGGCGGCCAGCATCGGGCCGATCGCGGTGATCCCGCTCTCCCCGGCGAAATGCCGGTCGATCAGGCACACGTCGGGCTGCTTCTCGCGCACCGACTCGATCGTGTCCCGGACGCTGCGCGCCACGGTGACCTGGTAGCCGCGCTGGATCAGCACGGCCGACATGGCGTCCAGGAATACGCTGTGATCATCCCCGATGACTAGCCCGGTCATCTGCCCACCTGATTAGTCGGCGGCCGGTCCGGGCGCGCAACCGGGACCGGCTCAGCCGGAATCACGATGCGCACTAGCGCGCCCCCATCGGCCGGAGCTTGGACCTCCATGCTGCCGCCGCAGGATTCAAGCAGCGCAGTCACCACGCCCAGGCCGAGCGAGGCGGCTCCAGGCGGCCCGTGGCCGAAGCCGGGACCGTTGTCCTGCACCTGGAGGAAGGCCCGTGGTGGCGCAGTACTCAGGATACCCACGGTGATTTCCACCCGGCCGGCCGGCCCGGCGGCGCGGGCCGCGTTGTCCACCACGTTGGTCAGCACCCGCCACAGCAGCACCGGGCTGGCCATGACCTGGACCTCTGGGCCGGGCCGTTGCAGCACCGCGGCCTCGTGCGCGATCCGGGCCAGCTGGGCCACCTGGCCCGCCAGCGAGCGCAGGCTGACCTCACCGACCGCGGCCGCGTCCTCGCGGCCGGGAATCTCGTGCGCGATGACGTCCAGCAGCCGGGTCATCTCCAGGGACAGCAGCTCCAGCCGGAATCCCGCGTCCTCCGGCAGGTCCACATCCCCCCGCACCGCTTCGACCAGGTAAGACAGCGTGGTCATCTGATGTCCAAGATCATGCAACAGGCCCCGCACAGCGAGCGCGTCCTGACCGTCAGTGCGCCTGCGCCCGCGGCCCCGTCGCCGGTCCAACGACGGTTCCACAGCGTTTCCCCCCGAAAGGACAAGTCACGGGCCCGTCATCCCGTGGACCTGCCCACCCCCGATTTGTCACCGTCCGATGTGAGTTCGTTACGGCATGCCGTGTTACTACCAGTTAATCATGCCCGGCCTAGGCAACCGTATTACGCCCCGTAGTAGGCCGCTTCGAGGGCGCGGCACAGCGCCTCCGGGCCGAACCGGGTGCCGAGCCGGGCCCGGGCTGTGTCGGCCATCCGGGCCGCGGCGGCGGGCGAGTCGAGCAGGAAGCCGACCGCCTCGGCCAGCAGTTCCGGGCGGCCCGGCGGGACCAGCAGCCCGGTTTCACCAGGGATGACGACGTCGCTGACCGCGTTCACCGCGGTGGCCACCACCGGGATACCGCACACCATCGCCTCCACTACCGCGGTGGGCAGCCCCTCGTACCGGCTGGGCAGCGCGAACACGTCGAACGCGGGCAGCAGGTCGGCTACGTTGCTGCGCTGCCCGGCCAGCACCAACTGGTTCCCTGGCAGGCGGGCCGCCCGGGCCGCCACCCGCCCGGCCAGTTCCCCGTCGCCGACCCAGACCCCGGTCACTCCGGGCCGCCCGAGCGCGCCCAGCGCGGCCAGGAAGTCGTCCGGCGCCTTCTGGTAGGTCAGCCGGCCGACCGCGCCGACCACCGTGGCGTCCGGCGGCAGCCTGAGCTCGGCGCGGGCCCGGCAGCGCCGGGCCGCGGCCGCTAGGGGCCGGGCGGCCGCCTGGTCGGCACCGTCCGCTACCACGCCGATGGTGTGCACCCGTTCCGGGGCGATCAGCCGACGGCGGATCGCCTCGACGGCTACCCCGGTGCCGACGCACAGGGCCACGTCGGTGATCCGGCCCAGCTGGCGTTCAATCTCAATGTAGGCGCGGCGGCGGGCGGCCCCCTGGAAGTCGTGGAACGGGAAGCCGTGGTACGTGTGCACCACCCGGGGCACCCGGGCCCGGCGCGCGGCCAGCCGGCCGACCGCGCCGGCCTTCGCGCAGTGCGTGTGCACCAGGTCGAACGGGCGGCGGCGGAACAGCGCGGTCAGCCGGGCCAGCGCGCGCAGGTCGCTGCCGGGGGCGATGGGCGCGCGCAGCGACGGCTCGACGATGACCTCCAGGCCGGCCGCTTCGGCCTCGGCCAGCAGCTCACCCCGGCCGGTGATGATCGTCATGGTGTACCTGGCCGGATCCATGGCCCGCGCGCCGCGCAGCGCGTGCTGGCCCGCGCCGCCTTCCAGCCTGGTGATGACCGTGGCCACCCGGAGCGGCCGGCCGTCGGTCATTCCACCTGCTCCTCCGGGCGGCGTAGGCCGGCCGCGCGGGCCACCCGGACCGCTTCCAGGCGGCTGTGCACGTCCAGCTTGGCGAAGATGTTCCGGGTGTGCGTGCGCACGGTATCGGTGGAGATGAGCAGGTCCTGGGCGATCTGGCGGCCCCGCTTGCCGTCCATCATGGACAGCAGCACGTCCCGCTCCCGCGGGCTGAGCACGTCCAGCAGGTCGTCGTGCTCGCGGGCCCGGTTCACGTCGGCGCGCAGCTCGCGGAGGATCGCGCCCAGCATGTCCGGCGGGAACCAGGAGCAGCCCTGGCACACGCCGCGGACCACGGTCTCCAGTTCGGCGGCGCCCTGCTCCTTGGCCACCCAGGCGGCCACCCCGGCCCGGGCCGCCTCGACCGCGTGCCCGACGTTGTGGTCCGCGCTGAGCACCACCACCTTGGCCTCCGGGCGGGCCGCTACCAGGCCTTGCAGGACCTGGCCCGCGGCCGGGCCGAGCGGCTCTACCTCGATCGTGATGACGTCCGGGCGCAGCCCGCGCACGATGTCCAGCAGGTTCGGGTCGGCGGTCGTGCACCGGCCGGCCACCCACAGGTCCATGGCGGCGGACAGCCGCGAGGCCAGGGCTTCGGTAACCATCAGATGATCATCAACGAGCAGTATCCGCACCGGGTCCATGAGCTCGCTGTGCACCGTTGCTACTGGCCCATCCTCACCCAGATACATGACTAGCCTCCGGCACCCGAGCCGGCGTGCCCGGCTCATCCCTGGTCCCAGCGTGGTACGAGCCGCCAGCCGGCATGCCGGCGGCGGGGAGCGCTGCCGCGGCGGCGCTGCCCACCGGGCGGCGGGCAGGGCTCTTCCAGCGGCCGTTGGACGTCGACAACCAGGCCGCCGGGACCGAGTACAGCGAGATGGCGGCGTCCAGCATGCGCATGAACGGGAAGAAGACGGCGAGCAGCAGCAGCCGGGGCTGGCGTTCCAGCACGGCCACCGCGCAGGTGATCAGGAAATCAGGCAGCACCACGCCGAACAGCACGGCGGTCAGCGTGAGGTGGGTGGACACGGCCAGGTGCAGGTCATCGAACGGCGACCAGGACAGCGCCTGGCCGGCCAGGTCCGGGACCAGCAGCACCAGCAGGGCCAGCGGGAGCAGGAAGAACATCACGCTGGAGGTGATCAGCTCGAGCAGCAGCAGGGCCAGCATGCCGGTGAACAGGTTGGCCCGCGGCGGGTGCCGCCGCACCGTCTGCCACAGCCCGACCGCCCACCGCTTGGTCTGCCGGACGTAGTCGCGCAGGTTGTCCGGATCCTGGGTGATCGCCACCGCGCGCAGCGTGAAGCCGACCTTGCCCAGCCGCTTCTGGTACACCTCGAACGTCATGTTGAAGTCCTCGATGACCAGCCCGGGCGGGTTCAGCTCCATGTACGGGAGCACCCGGGTCCGGTACATGCTGGCGAAGCCGGGCACGATCGGGGTCGCGTTGGACCGCAGCCAGGTCTGGCCGAACTTCAGCGCCCGCTGGCCGATCGCGTAGATCCGGGTGCGGTGCCCGACCAGCACCCGGCCGCCCAGCGGCAGCCGGCGGTCGCGCGCCGTGCGGACACAGCCGGCCACGGCGACCACCTGCGGGCTGTCGAACATGGGCAGGGCCGCGGCGAAGTACCCGGGCTGCACCCGGGTGTCCGCGTCCAGCAGCATGACCACCGGGAACCGCTCGATCAGGCCGAACCTGTCGATGGCCTCCTCGATCGCGCCGGCCTTGCCGACGTTGTGCCGGGTGGAGATCACCCGGGCGCCGCAGCGGCGGGCGATGGCCACCGTGTCGTCGGTGGACCCGTCCGAGACCACATGCACGTTCCGGGCGGGCACCAGGGCCATGATCGCGGCCAGGCTGTCCGCGATGACCAGTGCCTCGTTGTGCGCCGGGATCAGTACGGCCACGTCGCTGGCGGTCAGCGACGGGCCAGGTTTAGCGCGGGTGGCCGGGACCGCGGCCCGGGCTGGGCCAGGCTGGGCCGGGCCAGGCTGGGCCGCCTCGATCGCGGCCGGCGCCGGGGCGGCCCGCAGCGCACGGGCGGCCGACCACCCGGCCACCACGGACTCGGCCAGCCGGACCAGGCCGACCGCCCCCCACAGCGCGAAGTTGGCCCCGAGCATCAGCACGGCCAGCGCCCACCACGGCATCACGGCACCGCCTTCGACGTGCTCAGCGCGCTCGGCCCGGACGTGGGCAGCACCTGGCTCAGCGCCGGCCAGGTGCCGGCGTCCTCGTAGCCGTACATCCACAGGTACACGCCAGCGATGCCGGCCCCCTGGGCCAGGTCAAACTTGGCCCGCGAACTGGCCGCGTTCTCGAACCACACGGTGTGCCGGTGCCCAGCCCGGTCGGTGTAGCGCAGCCACGGCGCCTGGCTGGTCATGCTGTACCGCGGCGGTGCGTGGTACTGCCGGGACAGGCGGAGCGCCTGCAGCCAGCTGATCGCGGTGCCATGCCCACCGGACCAGTCGTACCCGTACAGCGGTATGCCAAGAATGATCTTGCTGACTGGGATCTGCGTCTTGGCGTAACGCAGCACGGCCCGGATCCAGCCGACCGGGGCGATCGGGCCCGGCGGCGAGGTGGCCCAGTGGTAGTCGTAGCCCATCAGCCGCACCTGGTCGGCCACCTGGCCGATGGCCGCGTAATCCTGGGCCAGGTTGCGCGGGTCGGTGCCCGCATTGCTGGTCTTGGCGAATACCGCGACCGACAGCAGCTTCCCGTGCGCGTGCAGCGCACCGGCCAGGTGCCGGACGAACGTGCTGAACGCCGCCCGATCCCCAGCGGGCAAGTTCTCATAATCGATGTCAACGCCGGCGTAGTCATGGCGTTGCACCAGGGCCACGATGGCCGCCACCTGCTGCGCCATCAGGGCCGGCGAGTGCAGCATCCGGCCCACCGGCTGGTAGGCCCACTTGCCGGCGGTGATGTTGGCGATGGTCGGCAGCACCCGCAGGCCGGCCGCGCGCAGCCGCTCGATGTCCCCGGCGACCGCGGCCGCCTGCCCGGTGGGGTACTGCGTGTCGATCTGGCCGGTGGCGGCCAGGCCGTACATCCACGGCGACACCTCGGTCACCGTGTCCCGGTGCGCCAGCACGGTGGCCGTGCCGTGCTGGAAGTTCCAGTACGGCATGGACGCCACCACGGTGGTGTGCCGGGCCGGGGTACTGCGCAGGCTGAACATGGTCACCGTCACCGCGGCCGCCCCCGCCAGCACGACGGCCAGCCAGGCGGCCCCGGCCAGGCGATGCCGGGGCCTGCCGGGCACCATGGCCGGCACCCGGCGGCCAGTGCTGTACGCCGTTTTCCCTGCCCCCGCCATCCCCGTGTCTGCCGTCCTGTCGTGATCGGCACGTTTTAAGCCCTCATGCCCGGTGTCGTCCTGATTACGCCGCCGCCGGGCGGGAGGATGATTGCTCCGCCGCGACCGCGCGGATGATCTCGTCCAGGTCCCGGGTCGGCGCGAAGCCGACCAGGTCGGCGGCGAGCGTGCAGTCCGGCACCCGGCGCTCCATGTCCTCGTAGCCTGCGCCGTACGCCTCCAGGTAGGAGGCCCGGGTGATGCCGCTGGCCGATCCGGTCAGCGTGATCACCCGGTGGGCCAGTTCCTCGATGCTGACCTGCTGGGTGCTGCCCAGGTTCACCGCCCGGCCGCAGGCCGCGTCGGTGGTGATCAGCCGGGGCAGCGCGGGCACCACGTCCCGCACGTCACAGAAGCAGCGCACCTGCTGGCCGGAGCCGAACACGGTGAGCGGCTGCCCGGCCAGGGCCTGCCGGACGAAGCGCGGGATGACCATGCCGTAGCGGCCGGTCTGCCGCGGGCCGACCGTGTTGAAGAACCGGGCGATCACCGCCCGCAGGCCGCGTTCCCGGACATAACAGTCGACCAGGCTCTCGTCGATGGCCTTGGCCTCGGCGTAGCTCCACCGGGACTTCAGCGGTGAGCCGATCACCCGGTCGTCATCCTCGCGCAGCCCGACCTTGGTGTTCTTCCCGTAGATCTCGCTGGTGGAGGCGACCAGCAACCGGGCCCCGCTGGCGTGCGCGGCGGTCACCACGTTCTCCGTGCCGTGGATGTTGGTGCGCAGGCTGTCCAGCGTGCGGTCCCGGATGACGAAGGCGCCGACCGCGGCGGCCAGGTGGAACACCCAGTCCGCCCCGCTGGCCAGCTCGGTGACCGTGGCCGCGTCCAGGATCGAGCCCTGGACCAGGCGGAACCGGGGATGGCCGGCCACCGTGCGCAGGTTGTCCAGCTGCCCGGTGCTCAGGTCGTCCAGCCCGGTCACGTCGTGCCCGGCGGTCAGCAGTTCCTCGGCCAGGTGCGAGCCGATGAAGCCGGCCGCGCCGGTGATGAAGCACCTCATCGCGATCCCCCCGACACCGCCCGGCGCCCCGTGGTGCGCAGCCCCGTGGTGTGGAGCACCGTGCGCCACCGGCGCCGCGCGGCCAGCTGCTCGTACAGGTCGTCGAGCCGGGCGGTCACCGCCTGGATGCCGTACTCCTTCTCCACCGCCGGCTCACCGATCCGCGGCCGCTGGCCTGCGGCCAGCTCGGCCGCGATAGCGGCGCGCATCCCATCTGCCGCCTGCGGCACCTGGCTGGCCCGGGTCACGGCCAGGCCGTCCAGGGCCGGGCAGGTGGTGTACAGCACCGGCAGCCCGTTGGACAGCCCCTCCAGCACGGACAGGCCGAACGTCTCCTGCTTGGAAGACGCCACGTACAGATCCATCGCGGACAGCATGGCCGCGACGTCGTGCCGCTCCCCGGCGAAGATCACCTGGTCAGCCACCCCGTGCTCCCTGGCGACCTGCTCCAGATGGGCCCGTTCGTTGCCCTTGCCCACGATGAGCAGCTTGACCGTGTCGCTGAGCAGCGGCGCCGCCGCCGCGATGACCATGTCGAACTGCTTGTTCGGGTCGAGGCGGCCGAGCACCCCGATCAGGTAGACGTCCGCGCCGATGCCGAACCCGGCCCGGACCCGGTCCCGGGCGGTCTCGTCGAACGCGACCCGCTGCAGGTCAACACCGTTCGGGATGACCGTCACCCGGCGGTCCCGGACACCCCAGTTGAGCAGCCGGTCGCGGACCGCCGGGGACACCGCGATCGTGATGTCGGACAGGAACTCGGTGCCCAGGTACAGGGCCCGGACCCCGGGCGTCATCGGCCGCCGCTCCAGGTGCGTCTCGCCGATCGAGTGCTCGGTGCTCAGCACGACCGGGGTGGCGGCCAGCCAGGCCGCGGGCCGCCCGTAGATCTGCGACCGGTACAGGTGCGTGTGCACCACGTCGTACCGGCCGGCCCGGATCAGCCGGCGCAGCCGCAGCAGCGCGGAGATCTGGGTGTTGCTGGTCATCCCGAGGTCCCGTACCGACCCGCCGTCGGCCCGGATCATGTCCGCGACCGGCCCCGGGTTGTACAGGGTGACCACATCGGACTCGTGCCGGGTGTGCTGCAGGATCGAGCGGAGCTGATGTTCCGCGCCGCCGACCCCCAGGCCGGTGATCACGTGCAGGACTTTCATGCTCCGCCTCCTCGCCGGGAAATCCGGTCACGCAGCTCGCCGGCTGCTTCCGTCGCCACGCTGGTCACGGTGCGGGCCAGGATCACCAGGTCGAGCCAGAACGACCAGTACTCGATGTAGGTGTTGTCGAACCTGGCCCGGTCGGTGATCGAGGTGTCGCCGTTCAGCCGGTGCACCTGCGCCCAGCCGGTCATCCCGGCCGGCATCCGCTGCCGGGCGGCGTAGTCCGGGATGTCCTTGGTGAACTGGCGGGTGAAGTAGGGCCGCTCCGGGCGCGGGCCGACCAGGGACATGTCCCCACGCAGCACGCTGACCAGTTGCGGCAGCTCATCGATGTGGGTGATGCGGAGGAACCGGCCCAGCGGGCCGCACTTCTCGTCGGGCACCCGCCAGGCGGTGTCCGGGTCGCCGTGCTGGCCCAGCGTGCGCAGCTTGACGATCTCGGCCAGCCGTCCGCCGCCCACCACGCGGACCTGGCGGAACAGCACCGGATGGGGCAGCCGCAGCCGGGCCACGGCCGCCGCCACCGCGAACACGGGGCCGGTGACGACCAGCGCCACCGCCGCGATCGCGATGTCCAGCGCCCGCTTGGCCAGCCGGGCCGGCCCCCGCCAGGCCACCCCGCGCAGTGGGATGAGCCGGACGCCCCACACCTCGTCCAGGCAGCCGGCCGGCACGGCCAGGCCCAGCCCGCCGGCCGGGGGCAGCACGCACACGTCCGCGCCGAGCTGGCGGCAGGCGCGCAGCGCCGCCACCGCGGCGGGCTGGTCGCCGTCCAGGTCAGTCACGATGACCCGGCTGGCCCGCGGCTGGCCGGCCAGCCCGGCTAGCTCCGCCACCGAGGCACAGCGGGTTACCCGCAGCCCCAGCTCGGGATGCTCGCGCAGCAGCCGGGCCAGCCGCCCGGCCGCCGGGCCGGTCCCGGCCAGCACGGCCCGCTCGGTCAGCCGGCCACGGCGGTGCGCCGCGCGCAGCGCCGCCGACCCGGCGGTCCGGGCCGCGATCACGGCGGCCGCGGTGACCAGCACCAGCCAGAGCACCTGGACCGGGTGTGCCGCCCAGGGCAGGAGCAGCAACCCGGGCAGCGCCGCCGCCATGGTGATCCGGCCGGCCTGGTCGGCGACCCGCAGGCAGATGCGCAGCCGGTGCAGCCCGGCGATGGCCAGC
>DATCUG010000057.1:0-2832 GCA_036567525.1 Streptosporangiaceae bacterium
ACCGGTTCGGCCAGGTGTCCCGGGCCGCCGTGTCGGCGCTGACCTCGTCCGGGGTGGACAACGGCTGGCACTACCCGATGGGGCTGGGCACCCCAGCCGCCACCGTGGCCATGATCGCCCGCCGGTACATGCACGAGTACGGAGCGACCAGCGAAGACTTTGGCCGGGTCACGGTGGCCGACCGGCGGCACGCGGCGGTCAACCCGGACGCCTGGTTCTACCAGCGGCCGATCACCCTGGCCGATCATCAGGCGTCCCGGTGGATCACCGAGCCGCTCCGGCTGCTGGATTGCTGCCAGGAGAGCGACGGCGCGGTCGCGATCGTGGTGACCAGCCTGGACCGGGCCCGCGACCTGCGGCAGCCGCCCGCAGTGATCCGGGCCGCCGCGCAGGGCAGCGGCCCGGACCAGTTCGTGATGACCAGCTATTACCGTGACGAGCTGGGCCTGCCCGAGATGGGCGTGGTGGCCAGGCAACTCTGGCAGCAGGCCGGTCTCGGGCCGCCGGACGTGCGCACCGCCGTGCTGTACGACCACTTCACCCCGTACGTCCTGCTCCAGCTGGAAGAACTCGGCTTCTGCCCGCGCGGCGAGGCCCGGCACTTCATCGCAGACGGGGCGATCGAGCTCGGCGGCCGGCTGCCGCTCAACCCGCACGGCGGCCAGCTCGGCGAGGCCTATATCCACGGCATGAACGGCATCGCCGAGGCTGTCCGCCAGGTCCGCGGCACGTCGGTCAACCAGGTTCCGGGCGACGGCCCGGTCCTGGTCACGGCCGGCACCGGCGTCCCCACCAGCGCCCTCATCCTCGGCCCGGCCTAACCGTCCTCGGCGCGCCTGAGCCACCGCAACAGCAGCACCACCAGTAACAGTGATCATGATTCGTGGCGACTTTGCACGCGAACGGTGCGGTCGCTGCCCGGTTTATCCCGGTCCTGGCGTACCAGCCGCGTGCTAAGTGCGTCGCCAGCGTCCGCCTCGTCCAGGCCTGACTCGCCGAGACCGGCCTGGTCGAGTTGCGCCTCGGCGCGGGCCGCTTCGGCGGCTACCTCGTCCAGGGCGCGGTCTGCGCCGGCCGTGCTGCACCGGTCGTGATGCGCCCAGTGCTCGGCCCGGCCGTGCAGCAGACTGATCGGGCGGCGCAGCTGATCGGCCACGGCGACCAAGCGCCCGGCCAGCTGGCCGGTGGCCGCGCTGGCGGCCGCCTCCGCGTCTGTGCTCGCCGCGAACCGTTCGTCGAGCTGGCGCAGCATGGTGTGCAGCGACCTGGCCAGGCCGCCACCCGCCCGCTCCGGCACCCGCTGCGCCAGCCCAGCCGCGGCCGTGCCGCCGTCATCGCTGCTGAGGCCGGCGGCGACCGCGTCGGCGGTCTGCGCTGCCTGGGTCACCGGCCGGAGGCTGAACCGGATCGCGGCCCACAGCAGACCACCGCCGGTCAGGATCACCGCCGCGCTCACCGCCACGGCGAGCAGCGTGAGCCGCTGGACAGTCTGGCCGAGGCCGGCCAGCCGCAGCCCCACCACCAGGGTGCCGCGATCGCCGCTGCGGCCGTCGCTGGTCACTGCGAAGTCGTCGGCACCGTAGCCGAACACCAGCCGCCGGGCCGTGAAGTGCACCGGCTCGGCCATCACTAGGTAGTCGCCGCCCACCCCCGGGACGGTGAGCAGCACACCGGTGCGCCGCGGGACCGGGGCGAAGGGGTGCGGCAGCGACTGCCCCGGCTGGCTCCCCGGGCCCACGCTGAGCAGCAGCTGCCCGCTGGCATCACGCAGTTCGAGGCTGACCGCCCTAACCCCGGCGACCGCGCTGACCGCCGTGTCCGGCGCGACGATGGCACGGACCGCCCCGGCGGTGCCTGGCCTCCGGGTCCCGCCCGCCGTGCCGGTCTGGTAGAACGGCGCGGTCATCAGGGGTGCGTCCCGGGCTGTGCCCAGTATCGGGAGCGAGTGGCTGGTGAGCTGCCCCACGTAGGCCCGGAGCTGCACACCGGCCTGGCGGGTGAGCTGGCCACGCAGCGCGCTGGCGCCCACCGCGATGATGACCGCGGCCCCGGCGGCCAGCAGGCACAGCGTCACGGCGATCAGTTTGAGCCGCAGCGAAGCCCTGGAGCCGCCGCGGACCGCATCACGCCACACGCTCCAGTGTGCCCCCGTTGCCCGCCGCCCGCCTCGCGTACCGTTGCGTGGGTGGACAGCAGCCCGGCCGGCTGCCCGTGCGGCTGCGGCGCCGAGTTCCCCGGGATAGTGGCCGAGCGCGAACGAGGGCTGCGCGCCGAGACACTGGCCGCCGCGCCGCAGCAGAAGCTGCCCGCCCGCGAGCACGCCACGGCCTATCTGCTCACCGGCGTGCCCGGCGCGGGCAAGTCCACCGTCGCCCGGCTGCTCGCGCTGCACTTTGACCGGGCCGCGCACATCGACATCGACCTGGTGTTCCACCACTTCACCGTGTCCGGCCTGGCCGAGCCGAGCACGTCCAGCGCGGAGACCGCCGCGCAGGCCGAACTGGCCGCGGCCAACGCCGGTGCCATGGCCCGCAACTACCTGGCCGCCGGCTACGTCTGCGTGCTGGAGGGCGCACTGGCCCGGCGCGGCGAAATCCGCGCCTGTCAGCACGCCCTGGCCCCCTACCCGCTGTACCTCATCGTGCTGGCGCCACCGCCCGAGGTGAGCGAGCGGCGCGACGCGCAGCGATCCGGCAAGCACGTGGCTGGATACTTCCGCCACCTCGGGCCGCTGCTGGACAGCGAGCTGGCCGGTACCGGACTGTGGCTGGACACCAGCCAGCAGACCCTGCTGGACACCGTCCGGATGATCCTCGCCCACGGGGCCGCCGG
>DATCUG010000058.1:0-4085 GCA_036567525.1 Streptosporangiaceae bacterium
GACCACGGCGGCCGGCGTGGTCATGACCACCACCGGCCGGGTGGTCGCGATGGCCAGCCTGCCCAGCTACAACCCGTCGGTGTGGACCGGCGGCATCTCCAACGCGCAGTACCGGCAGCTGTTCGGCACCGGGCACGGCGAGCCGATCCTGAACCGGGTCACCCAGGGTCAGTACGCGCCCGGGTCCACGTTCAAGGTGATCTCCACCGCGGCGGCGGTGCACGCCGGGTACAGCCTGGCCAGCACGTACAACTGCCCGGCCGCCTCGAACATCGCGGGCCGCTCGTTCGCCAACGACGGGCAGCCGCCGATCGGCCCGATCAGCCTGCACGAAGCCCTGGTCATCTCGTGCGACACGGTGTTCTACGACCTGGCCTACCAGATCTACCTGCACGATCACACGAAGGACAACGTGGTCACCAGCCCGAAGGCGCCGCCGCAGGAAATGCAGAAGATGGCGGTGGACTGGGGGTTCGGCAACTCGCCCGGGATCGACCTGCCGGAGCAGAGCACCGGCACCATACCGACCCGGGAATGGCTGTACTACCTGTGGAAGGACAACGCGCATACCGGCCAGAACTGGTGCAAGTACGGCAAGGCGAACGGCTCGTACATCCAGCAGATCGAATACCAGGATTGCCACTACGGCAACGTCTGGGAGCCGGGTGAGGCGGCCATCGCGGCCATCGGCCAGGGCTACGTGGCGGTCACCCCATTGCAGCTGGCCGACGCGTACGCGGCGCTGGCCAACGGGGGCACGCTGTACAGCCCGCGGATCGGCAAGGCGATCATCAGCCCCACCGGCCAGGTGGTCAAGCGGATCAACCCGCCGGTGATCCGGCACCTGCCGGTGGCCGGCGGCACGCTGGCCTACATCCGCAACGCGCTGTCCGACGTGACCACCGGCGGCGGCACCGCGGCCGCGGCGTTCAGCGGCTTCCCGCGCAGCAAGGTGTGCGTGGCCGGCAAGACCGGTACCGCCGAGGTGTTCAACAGCTCGGTCACCTCGGTGTTCGCGTCGTTCGCGCCGTGCAACGACCCGAAGTACGTGGTGGTCGTCATGGTGCCCAACTCGAACTTCGGCGCCGAAGTGGCGGCGCCCGCGGTCCGGCAGATCTACGACTCGATCTACGGCCTGGAGGGGCATAAGGCCGTGTTCCCCGGCGGCAACCTGCCGCACGGCCTGCCCAAGATCTCGGCGGACGGGACGATCAAGCCGCCCGCTGGGTACGGGAGCAAGTGATGAGCATCGGTACCCGGGACTACTCCGCGCTCCGCAGCCCCAGCTTCGGCCAGGGCCAGCAAGGGCTGCTGCGGCGGGCGGTGGCCAAGGACTCGCCGCTGCGCCGGTACGACTGGATCCTGGTGCTGGCCGTGGTGGCGCTCAGCCTGATCGGCACGCTGCTGGTCTACTCGGCCACCCAGCCCAGCGCCGACCCGCGTGGCTACTTCATCAAGCAGCTGATCAACGTGGTGCTCGGGCTGATCTTCATGGTCGTGGTCAGCCTGCTGGACTACCGGCAGATCCGGATGTTCGCGCCGATCGTGTACGGGGCGGCCGTGCTCGGCCTGATCGCCGTGCTCAGCCCGCTGGGCACCTCGGTGAACGGGGCCAAGGCGTGGATCAACCTGCCCGCGGGCTTCCAGGTGGAGCCGTCCGAGTTCGCCAAGATCGCGCTGGTCCTGATGGCCGCGGTGGTCTTCGGCGACCTCCGGGACAGTGGCCGGATCCCGCGGCCGCAGGACGCGGCCAAGGTGCTGCTGCTGGCGGCCATCCCGGTCGCCCTGATAGAACGCGAGCCCGCGCTCGGCGTGGTCATCGTGCTGCTGCTCATCACCATCGGCATGATCGCGCTGTCCGGGCTGCCGCTGCGCTGGCTGGCCGGGCTGGCCGTGGCCGGGGTGCTCGGCGTGGTCGCCGTGGTCAAGCTGCACCTGCTGAAGAGCTACCAGGTGGACCGGCTGACCGCGTTCCTGCATCCGCAGACCGACCCGAGCGGGATCGGCTACGAGACGCTGCACTCCAAGATCATGATCGGCTCGGGCCAGGTCGGCGGCACCGGCTGGCTGCACGGCTCGCTGGTCACCGCCAGCTTCGTGCCCAACCAGCAGACCGACTTCATCTTCAGCGTGGCGGGCGAGGAGCTTGGCTTCGTCGGCTGCGCGGTGCTCATCGCCATCCTGGCCGTGGTGGTGTTCCGCGCGCTGCGTATCGCCCGCCGGGCCGATGACCAGTTCGGCCTGCTGGTGGCGTCGGGCATCGCGATCTGGTTCGGCCTGCAGTCGTTCATCAACATCGGCATGACGATCGGCATCATGCCGGTCACCGGGCTGCCGCTGCCGTTCGTGTCCTACGGCGGCTCGGCCATGTTCGCCGACATGATCGCGGTCGGGGTGCTGCTGTCCGTGCACCGGCGGCGGTCGGTCTTCGGGTAGCCCCCTATATCCTGTGACGATGCCTGTGGAATCGGTCTACCCTCGCCTGGAGCCGCTGCTGCCCCAGGTGCGCAAGCCGATCCAGTACGTCGGGGGCGAGCTGAACTCGGTCGTCCGCGACTGGGACTCCGCCGAAGTCCGCTGGGCCCTCATGTACCCGGACGCCTACGAGGTGGGCGTGCCGAACCAGGGCGTCCAGATCCTCTACGAGGTGCTGAACGAGACCGGCTGGGCGCTGGCCGAGCGCAGCTACAGCGTGTGGCCGGACCTGGCCGCGCTGATGCGCGAGCACGGCATCCCGCAGTTCACCGTGGACGCGCACCGGCCGGTCGGCGCGTTCGACGTGCTCGGGGTGAGCTTCGCCACCGAGCTGTGCTACACGAACCTGCTCACCGCGCTGGACCTGGCCGGCATCCCGCTGGCCGCGGCCGACCGGGGCGACGGGCACCCGCTGGTCATCGCGGGCGGGCACGCCGCGTTCAACCCGGAGCCGATCGCCGAGTTCCTGGACGGCGCCGTGCTCGGCGACGGCGAGCAGGCCGTGCTGACCATCTCCGGGCTGATCCGGGACTGGAAGCGGGCCGGCTGCCCCGGCGGCCGGGATGGGCTGCTGGAGCGGCTGGCGGTGGATGGCGGCGTCTACGTGCCCCGCTTCTATGACGTGGACTACCTGCCCGACGGGCGGATCAACCGGGTGGCGCCGAACCGCAGTGGGGTGCCGTTCACGGTGGCCAAGCACACCGTGATGGACCTGGACGAGTGGCAGTACCCGCGCAAGCCGCTGGTCCCGGTGGCCGAGTCGGTGCACGAGCGGTTCAGCGTGGAGATCTTCCGCGGCTGCACCCGGGGCTGCCGGTTCTGCCAGGCCGGCATGATCACCCGGCCGGTGCGCGAGCGCAGCATCACCGCGATCGGGGACATGGTCGAGCGCGGGCTCGAATCGTCCGGGTTCAGCGAGGTGGGCCTGCTGTCCCTGTCCAGCGCCGACCACAGCGAGATCGACGACGTGGTGACCGGGCTGGCCGACCGGTACGAGGGCACGTCCACCGGGCTGTCGCTGCCGTCCACCCGGGTGGACGCGTTCAACGTGACGCTGGCCAACGAGCTGTCCCGCGGCGGCCGCCGGTCCGGGCTGACGTTCGCCCCGGAAGGCGGGTCCGAGCGGATCCGCAAGGTGATCAACAAGATGGTCACCGAGGACGACCTGATCCGCACCGTGACCACCGCCTACTCCAGCGGCTGGCGGCAGGTCAAGCTGTACTTCATGTGCGGCCTGCCCACCGAGACCGACGAGGACGTGCTGGCCATCGCCAACCTGGCCCGCCGGGTCATCGAGACCGGGCGGCAGGTGAGCGGGCGCAAGGACATCCGGTGCACGGTGTCCATCGGCGGCTTCGTGCCCAAGCCGCACACCCCGTTCCAGTGGGCGGCGCAGTGCCCGCCCGAGGTGGTGGACGCGCGGCTGCGCGCGCTCGGCGGCGCGCTGCGCGCGGACCGCGGCTCCGCCAAGTCGATCGGCTACCGGTACCACGGCGGGCAGGACGGGATCATCGAGGGGCTGCTGTCCCGGGGTGACCGCCGGGTGAGCGGCGTGATCCGGGCGGCGTGGCAGGACGGCGCGCGGTTCGACGGGTGGAGCGAGCACTTCT
>DATCUG010000059.1:0-2892 GCA_036567525.1 Streptosporangiaceae bacterium
AAAGATCTACGGGACAGGCCCTAGCTGGCCAGAGCCGGCCCAGGCCCCGCGGGGCTGCTCAGAGGCCGGGGCGGCGTTCCGGGCTGCGGCCGCGGCGCGGCTGTGCGTCCTGGAGCTGGACGGCCAGTTCCGGCTTGCCCACCTTGAGCGGGGCCGGGGCGGTCAGCACCGGGAGATAGCTCAGCCGCAGCACCCGCTCCCGGACGCCGCGGCTGAACATCCGGCGCATCCCCTGCCGGCGGCAGGAGCCGAGCACGATGACATCCGCCGACCAGCGGCCCGCCTCGGCCACCAGGTGGTCGGCCACCCCGAAGCAGGTCGACACGGCGGCCAGGCCGGACGCCTGGATACCCGCCCGGTGCAGTTCGGTCACCGCGTCCGCGACCAGCGCGGTCGCCTCGTCGGCGGTCTCCACGGTCAGCCCGCGGCCGCCGAGCTGGAACTCGTTGACGTGCACCACCCGGACGGCCGCGCCCGGGCCAGCCAGTGCCATGGCAAAACTGAGCGCGACCTGGCCCGAGTCGGAGCTGTCCAGGGCGAGCAGGATCCGGTTGAGCATGGCGCGGCCCCGTGACTAGTCGGCTGCCTGAACCCAGGCCTTGGTTACGGTCAAGTTACTGACCTAACACGCGGTTGCGCCGAGCGCAAGGTCAGCTGTCACCGGACGGCAAGGTTCCGGCCGCGCTGGGCACGATGGCGGCCAGCACGCGGGCCGTGTCGGCCAGGTCCGGCAGCACGGCGCCGGCCCCGGCCGCGGCCAGCTCGGCGGCGCTGAACCCGCCGGTGGCCACGCCGACCGAGCGGGCGCCGGACAGCCGGGCCGCCTCGATGTCCAGCGGGGTGTCGCCGATCAGCACGGTGGCCTGGCCCGCGAAGTCGGCGCCGTAGGCCGCGGCCGCCCGGGCCCGGGCCAGCGGCACCAGGTCGGCCCGGATCTCATGGGCGTCGCCGTACGCGCCGACCCGCAGGTCCAGGTTACGGTCCAGGCCCAGCGCGGCCAGCTTGACCACGGCGGTGGCCTGCATGTTCCCGGTCAGCACCGACTGCACGAGCCGCCCGTCCTGGCCCGGGCCCGGGCCGCCGGCCAGCGCGCCCAGCGCGGTGAGCGCCGCGGCCGCCCCGGGCAGCGCCCGGCCGCTCTCCCGGACCAGGCCGCCGAGCTGCGGCGCCAGGCCTTCCAGCAGCCGCTGGAACGCGGGCAGCTCGGCGGGTGGGTCGGGCACCCCGGCCAGCGTGAGCACTTCGAGCTGGATGGCCCGGTCGGTCCGCCCGGCCAGCGCCGGGGTGGCCGGGAAATCGCGGCCGAACAGCTCGGTGAACGCGCGCCGGATCAGCTGGATGCCCGCGCCGCCCGCGTCAAGCAGGGTGTGGTCCACATCCCACAGCACCAGCAGGCTCACCACGTGAACGTACCAGTCCGGTGGCCAGCCTCGTGTCCGGCGGCAAAACGACCTAACCGGCGATTAGACTCGCGCCGACAGCAGTGACGGTTCGAGTGGGGGTGCCAGGTGGCGGGCCGGATCCGGGACGAGGACATCGCGCTCGTCCGGGAGCGGTCAGCCATCGACGAGGTGGTCGGCGAGTACCTCCAGCTGCGCAGCGCGGGCGGTGGCTCGCTCAAGGGACTGTGCCCGTTCCACGACGAGAAGACCCCCTCGTTCAACGTCACCCCGGCCCGCGGCCTGTGGTACTGCTTCTCCTGCGCCGAGGGCGGCGACGTCATCAAGTTCGTGCAGAGGATTGACAGCCTGTCGTTCGTCGAGGCGGTGGAGCGGCTGGCCGGCCGGGCCGGCCTCGATCTGCGCTACGAGCAGGGCGGCCAGGTGCCCGGCCGGGAGCACAGCCAGCGGCGACGGCTGATCGAGGCAAACCAGGCGGCGGCGGAATTCTTTTCCGAACGCCTGCACGCGGCCGGTGCCGCCGCGCCAGCCCGGTCGTTCCTGGCCGAGCGGGGCTTCGAGCTGGCCGACGCCGAGCGGTTCGGCGTCGGCTACGCGCCCGCCGAGTGGGAGGCGCTGACCAGGCACCTGCGCGGCCGTGGCTTCACCGAGCAGGAACTGCTGGTTGGCGGGCTGGCCCGGGAGGGCCGCCGCGGCCCGGTGGACCGGTTCCGGAACCGGCTGATCTGGCCGATCCGCGACCTGACCGGGGATGTGATCGCGTTCGGCGCGCGCAAGCTCAATCCGGACGAGGACGGCCCCAAGTACCTGAACACGCCGGAGACCCCGCTGTTCAAGAAGAGTTCCGTGCTGTACGGCGCGGACCTGGCCAAGCGGGACATCGCACAGCGCCGGCAGGCGGTCATCGTCGAGGGCTACACCGACGTGATGGCCTGCCACCTGGCCGGGGTGACCACGGCCGTGGCCACGTCCGGCACCTCGTTCGGCGAGGACCACGTGAAGATCCTGCGCCGCCTGCTGATGGACGCGGACTGGCAGGTCGCCGAGGTCATCTTCACGTTCGACGGCGACGCGGCCGGGCAGAAGGCCGCGCTGCGCGCGTTCCACCTGGAGGAGCGGTTCGCCACGCAGACGTTCGTGGCCGTGCAGCCGGACGGGCTCGACCCCTGTGACCTGCGGCTGAAGCAGGGCGATGCGGCCGTCCGCGAGCTGATCGCACGGCGCCAGCCGGTCTATGAGTTCGCCGTCCGCAGCGAGCTGGCCCGGCACAACCTGGACACCAACGAGGGCCGGCTGGCCGCGCTGGACGCGGCCGCGCCGATCATCGCCCGGATCAAGGACCGCGGCCTGCGCGACCGGTACGCGGTCAGCCTGGACCGCTGGCTAGGCCTGCTCAACGAGGAGTTCGTGCTCTCCCGAATTCGCGCCCACGCCGCTGGGCCGGCCGGCTCAGCCCGGCGGGTTTCGCCGGGCTCGGCGCGAAGCGCCGATC
>DATCUG010000060.1:0-6680 GCA_036567525.1 Streptosporangiaceae bacterium
CCGGTCGGCGGCGTGCGGGTCGGCCCGGCCGGGCACGGTGCGGGCGAACTCGCCGATCAGCCGCCGGGTGACGCTCGGCGCGAGCAGCGAGTCACCCGCCGCGATGACCTGGATCGCGGTCAGCAGCTCGGCCGGCGAGATGCTCTTCAGCAGGAAGCCGCTGGCCCCGGCGCGCAGCGCCGAGTACACGTACTCGTCCAGGTCGAACGTGGTCAGGATGAGCACCCGTACCCCGCTCGTAGCGGCGGACCGGGTGATCTGCCGGGTGGCCTCGATGCCGTCCATCTCGGGCATCCGGACATCCATCAGCACCACGTCCGGGACGTGCCGGCGGGCCAGCTCGACCGCTTCCGCCCCGGTGCCCGCCTCACCGACCACGTCGAACCCCGGGGTCGCCGCCACGATGCCGCGGAAGCCCGCCCGCACCAGGGCCTGGTCGTCGGCGACCAGCACGCGCAGCGTCATGAACGGGAATCTAGCGGCAATCGAGCCCGCACCACGAAACCGCCGCCGGGCCGCGGCGCGGCGCTGAACTCGCCGCCGCACAAGCTGACCCGCTCCCGCATGCCGACGATGCCGTGCCCGGCCCGCTGCCCGGTACCGATCGGCTGGGTGCCGAGCGGCTGAGTGCCGATCGGCTGGGAGCCGAGCGGTACCCGGCTGGCCGCCAGCCCGGGCGTGGCCGGGGCGCCGTTCACCGCCGCCGTGCTCACCGCGGCCGGGGCGGGCGCGCCGTGATCGGTGACCTCGATGAGCAGGTCGGCAGGCCCGTACTCGAGCCGCACCTGGCAGCGGTCCGCCCCGGAGTGCTTGACCACGTTGGTCAGCGCCTCCTGCACGATGCGGAACGCGGACAGGTCGATCCCGGCGGGCAGCGGGCGGACGCTGCCGGTGCGCTCCACCGCGACCGTGACCCCGGCTCCGGCCGTGCGCTGCACCAGCCGGTCCAGGCTGGCCAGCCCGGGTGCTGGGGCCAGTGGCGCCACGGGCCGCAGCCGACGGCCCCGGGCCGGCCCCTGGTCCGCCGCCTCGGCCGTCCCGGCCGGGCGGCCGGCCTCGCCGGTACCGGTGCCCCCGGTGTCGCTGGTGCCGCTGTCCCCGGGGGCGGTGTCGGTCTCCGGCTGGCGGAGCACGCACAGCAGCCGCTGCATCTCGCCGAGCGCCTCCCGGCTCACCGCCTGGATGGCGCCCAGTGCCGCGCGGGCCTCGGCCGGCTGGCTGTCGAACACGTACTCACCGAACCCGGCCTGCACGGTGACCACGGTCATGCTGTGCGCGACCACGTCGTGCAGCTCGCGGGCGATGCGCAGCCGTTCCCGGGTCACCGCGTCGCTGGCCGCCCGGTCGCGCAGGTGGGCCAGGTAGGTCCGGCGCTGCTGCACCGCGTAGCCCACCGTCCAGACGACGACCAGGAACAGCGCCCCGCCCACCGAGTCACCCGGGCCGACCCCGGCATAGTGCGAGAGCACGCCCTGGACCACGAGCAGAGCCAGCGCGCCGGCCAGGGCGGTCACCGCCACATTCCGGCGGCAGGTGGTGGCGACCACGTACAGCACCAGGCACAGCGGCAGGAACGGGCCGGCCGTCAGCGACGCCCCGAAGACCAGCAGCACGACACAGCCGGCCAGCACGATGGCCAGTGCCCGGACCGGGGCCTTGCGCCTGATGGTGACCGGGAAGGCCAGGCCAAGGGCGATCAGCAGCACCAGGGGCCAGGCGGCCAGCCGGAGGCCCACCCCATACCGGGCATGCGTGGCATGGATGAGCACGCCGAAGACGATGACCGCGCACAACGCGGCGGCGGTCCAGTCCAGCACCGTCCACAGGCGGCGGAATCGCCGGAACGGCGGGGACGCGGGTTCTGCGCTCACCTGCCCACCGTAACGCCGCAGGCAAGCCTGGTACGTCCGCCCGCAGTCGTACGCTGCCAGGCGGACCTGCCTCCCGCCACCTGGCTGGTAGCGCCGCGGGGGGATGCGGAAAGCCAGTCCTGAGGCTGATGACGTGGCGGCCGCCGGCCGGCATGCTGGAGCCGCACTGCGACGCTGCAGTGCACAAGTCCATGGTCGGAGGAGATCGTGACCGCTCAACTGCCGCTGCGCGCCGGGCCGCCCGGTCCAGCCAGCGGGGCCACCGCGGCTGTCATCGAGACAACGGCGCTCAGCAAGCACTACCCGGCCGGGGTGACCGCGCTGGACGAGCTGACCGTCCAGGTGGAGCCGGGGATCACCGGGCTGGTCGGCGCCAACGGCGCGGGCAAGTCCACGCTCATCAAGATCCTGCTCGGGCTGCTGCCGGTCAGCAGCGGCCAGGCGGCCGTGCTCGGCCTGCCGTGCGCCCGCGACGCGCAGCAGATCAGGATGCTCACCGGGTACATGCCGGAACACGACTGCCTGCCGCCGGACGTCACCGCGACCGAGTTCGTCACCCACCTGGGCCGGATGTCCGGGCTGCCGCCGACGGCCGCGAAGGAACGGGCCGCCGAATCGCTCCGGCACGTCGGCCTGTACGAGGAGCGGTACCGGCAGATCGGCACGTATTCCACCGGCATGAAGCAGCGGGTGAAACTGGCCCAGGCGCTGGTCGGTGACCCGCGGCTGATGCTGCTCGACGAGCCGACCAACGGGCTCGACCCGGCCGGCCGGGCCGCGATGCTGGACCTGATCGCCCGGATCGGGTCCGAATTCGGCATCTCCATGCTGGTCTCCTCGCACCTGCTCGGGGAGATCGAGCAGATCTGCGACCAGCTGGTGGTCATCGACGCGGGCCGGCTGCTCCGCGCCGATTCGATGACCAGCTTCACCCAGGTCAGCCAGGTGCTGCTGGTGGAGGTAGACGAAGGCACCGCGGAACTGGCCGCCGGACTGGCGGCCCGCGGCCTGCGGCCCGCCCAGGAAGACCGCGGCCTGCTGGTCCAGATCGGGTCCGCGGACACCTACGACGTGGTCCGGGACACGGTGGCCGACCTCGGGCTGCCGCTGCACCGGATCGAGCAGCGCCGGCGGCGGGTGGAGGAACTGTTCCGGGAGGGGACGGCATGACCGCGGAAAATAACGCGCTGGGGGCGTCCGGCGGGGTCATCCACGACATCGGCTACCGGCGCTACACCGGGCCGCGGCTGGGCCGCGGCGGTATCGTCCGCGCCCTGGTCTGGCACAGCCTGCGGTCGTCGGTCGGCATCGGCCGGGGCGCCAAGGCCAAGATCATTCCGGTCATCATGTTCGTGGTGATGTGCCTGCCCGCGGTGGCCAACGCGGTGGCGGTAGCGCAGGGCGGTCACCGCCTGGTGCCGTACGACACCTACCTGTTCCAGGTCCGCGTGCTGGTCCTGATCATCTTCGTCGCGGCCCAGGCGCCCGAGCTGGTCTCCCGGGACCTGCGCAGCCATGTGCTGCCGCTGTACTTCTGCCGGCCGCTGACCCGGCTGGACTACCCGCTGGCCAAGCTGACCGCATTCATCCTGGCCTGCCTGGCGCTGATCGAGATCCCGCTGCTGCTGCTCTACCTGGGCACGATCGCGCAGGCGAGCGGGCCCAGCGCGATCTGGGCGCAGACCCGGGCGCTGATCCCCGGCCTGCTCATCGGGCTGCTGTGGGCGGTGCTGCTGGCCGCGATCGGGCTGGCGCTGGCCTCGCTCAGCGGGCGGCGGGCCTACGCCACTGGGTCCATCGCCATCTACTTCTTCCTCACCTGGATACTGGCCGGCCTGCTCGACACCATCGGTGGCGACCGCGGCCCGCTGACCGGGGGAGCCGTCCCAGCCGCCGCCGGGGCGCGGCTGTCCGGCCTGGTCAGCCCATTCACCACGATCGACGGGGTGCGGCAGTGGCTGGGCGGCACCTCGCGCGGGCCGATCCCGCCGCCGGGCGGCTACGGGCCGCTGTACGGGGTGATGTTCCTGCTGCTGCTCGCGGGTGCGCTCGGCCTGCTGGCCGCCCGGTACCGGAAGGCGGGTATTTCATGAGCACCATCGAGCTGCGTAACGTGTCCCGCTGGTACGGCAACGTGGTGGCGATCAACGACATCACGATGACCATCGGCCCGGGCGTCACCGGGCTGCTCGGCCCGAACGGCGCCGGCAAGTCCACCCTGCTGCACCTGATCTCCGGTTTCCTGGAGCCGTCCCGCGGCGAGCTGACCGTGGCCGGCGCGCCGAGCTGGCGGAATCCGGACATCTACCGCCGGCTGGGCCTGGTGCCCGAGCGGCCCTCGGTGTACAGCTTCCTGACCGGCCAGGAGTTCGTCCGGTCCACCGCGCGGCTGCACAAGCTGGCCGACCCGGACCGGGCCGCCGGCCGGGCCATCGCCATCGTGGAGATGGCCGACGCTCAGCACCGGAAGATATCCACCTACTCCAAGGGCATGCGGCAGCGGATCAAGGTAGCCGCCGCGCTGGTGCACGATCCCGAGCTGCTGCTGCTCGACGAGCCGTTCAACGGGATGGACCCACGGCAGCGGCTGCACATGATGGACCTGCTCGAAACGCTCGGCGACGAGGGCCGGACCATCCTGTTCAGCTCGCACATCCTGGAGGAAGTGGAGCGGCTGTCCGGCACCATCCAGGTGATCGTGGCCGGCCGGCTAGCCGCATCCGGTGACTTCCGGGCCATCCGGCGGCTGATGACCAGCCGGCCCCATGTGTTCCTGCTGCACACCTCCGACGACCGGCGGATCGGCTCGGCCCTGATCGGCCGCCCGGCCGTGACCGGGGTCGAGATGACCGGCCGTGGCCTGCAGGTCAAGGCGTCCGACTACGGCGCGTTCAGCCGCGAGATCGCCGGGCTGACCCGGGAGCAGGGCGTGCAGCTCCGCGCCCTGCTGCCCGAGGACGAGTCGCTGGAGAGCGTCTTCGCCTACCTCGTTGAATCCTGAAAGGACTAGCTGACGTGTTCTCCGGTCAGGCCGGCACGGTCGCCTCGATCACACTGCGGGCCACTATGGGCCGCAAGCGTGCGTTCCTGTTCGCCCTCCCCGCGGTGGTGCTGATCCTGATCACCGCGCTGCTCAAGATCGCTCATCCGTCCGCGTCGGACTGGCCCAGCGCCATCCTGGGCGAGTTCGGCTTCGCCGTGGTGCTGCCGCTCACCGCGCTGATCATCGGCACCAGCGTGCTCGGCGCCGAGATCGACGACGGCAGCGTGGTGCACCTGCTGGCCACGCCGGTCCGCCGGTCCACGGTGATCCTGAGCAAGTTCGCCGTCGGCGCCGGGCTCACCATGATCTTCGTAGCGGTGCCGGAGGTCATCGCGGCGGTCATCGCCACCGGCGGGCTGACCCGGCTGGCCGAAGGGCTGCTGGTCGGCGCGCTGGCCGGGTCGGTGATCTACAACGCCGTGTTCGTGATGATCTCCGTGCTGACCACCCGGGCCATCGCGGTGGGCCTGCTCTACCTGCTGGTCTGGGAGTCGCTGCTGGGCAACTTCGTGAGCGGCGCCCGGATCCTGTCCGTGGAGCAGTACTCGCTGGGCATCGCCAACTCGATCGCCTCGGACAGCAACCTGAACGCGCACCTGGGCATCGTCACCGCGGTGGTCATGGCCGCGATCGTCACGGCCGGCACGCTCATCCTGGCCGTCCGCCGCCTGGCCGCCTTCTCCCTCAAGGGCGACGCCGTCTGACCCTCACCGCGCGGGCGGGCGGAACGCGGGGCCGTGGCCGGGGATGATCACCGTGGCCACGGCCAGGATCCGGCGGCGGCTCACCTCCAGCGCGGCCTGGTCGGTGCCGAGCGGGTCCTGTTCCGGGCCGTCCGGGCCCCACCAGGCATGCGTGCAGGCGTAGACCCCGTCCGGGGTGGCGGCCAGCGTGGTGATGTCCTCGGCGGTGTGCCCCGGGGTGGCGATCAGCCGCACCGAGGGGGTCAGCTGGAAATCCCCTGGGGCCCGGCCGATCCACAGGTCGCCCTGGTAGCTGGCCCAGTGATCGTGGATGGTGGCCCGCGGGAACAGGGCCGCGTTGCTGGTGTGGTCCGGGTGGTGATGACTGAACACCACGTCGGTCACGTCACCCGGGCCCGGCCCGTACCCGGCCAGCGCGCTGAGCAGCGTGTCCCGGCTGGACACCATGCCCGGGTCGACCACGATCACCTGGCCGGCGTCCATGATCAGGGTGACCGAGCTGCCCACCCGCTCACCGTCGCTGTCCTCGCGCGCATACCCCTCGTGCAGCACGGAGACCTGGGCGCTGCCTGCCGTCGCGAAATCTGCATCTGTCACCCCGGCAGACTAGATCAGCTGGGCCCGTCCATGGCGTGGTGCACCCGGGTGAGCAGGGTGGTCTCGGAGAACGGTTTTTCCAGCAGGTTGCTGTGTGGTTCGAGGGCGCCTTGGGTGTCGAGGATGGGCTGGGCGTAGCCGGACATGTAGATGACGGGCAGGCCGGGGCGTAGCGCGCGGATGCGGGTGGCCAGTTCGTTGCCGAGCAGGCCGGGCATGATGGCGTCGGTGAGCAGCAGGTGGATGGGCTGGGTGAGGTCGCTGGCGGTGCGCAGCGCGTCGTGGGGGGTGGTGGTGGTGCGGACGTGGTAGCCGTGCCGGTCCAGGATGCGGTGGATGAGCTGGGCCAGGCTGGGCTGGTCTTCGGCGACCAGGATGGTCTGGCCCTGGCCCTGGCCGGGGGCTGGGGCCGGGGGCGCTGGGGCGGTGTGGGTGGCTGTCTGGCTGGTGGCGGGGAGCAGGGCG
>DATCUG010000061.1:0-5561 GCA_036567525.1 Streptosporangiaceae bacterium
CCCCCCGAGCCGCGTCGTCCGGCCGGCCGCCGGGTCCGGCGCGCACAGCTCCGGCTGGCCGGTTTCCGGCGCGGACGTCTCACCATCGCTCATCCGTTGACTCTAATGCGCGCTCACCGCCGGGCCGCGCCGGACACCGCCCAATACCGGCCAGACCAGGGCATTCCGGTCAGCCCCCATCAGACCAGCCCCGGCACCGGCGGCTCACCCCCGGTCCAGCGGACCACCCGGACCGCCTTGCCCACCTCGGTCCGCGGCACGGCTCCGGCGGGCAGCACCCGGACCCCGATCCGCACCCCCAGCGCCTCGCGCAGCCGCCCCTCCAGCTCCGCCGGAGCGGGCCCGGACCCGGCCCGGTACTCGCACAGCGCCACCAGCTCCCGCCCGTCCCCCCGCTCGTCCACCACCAGCAGGTAATCCGGGCTCAGCGCGCCGTCGCCGAGCAGCACCCGCTCCACCTCGCTGGGGTAGATGTTGACCCCCCGGATGACCAGCATGTCGTCCCGCCGCCCGGTGATCTTGCTCATCTTGACCAGGGTGCGGCCGCAGGCACACGGCTCCCGGCGCAGCGCGGCGATGTCCCCGGTCCGGTACCGGAGCAGTGCCCCCGCCTCCCGGGTCAGCGTGCAGAACACCAGCTCCCCCGCCGTCCCGTCCGGCACCGGCTCGGCCGTCACCGGGTCCACCGCCTCGACCAGGAAGTGGTCCTCGTTGACGTGCAGCCCGTCGGCGGCCTCGTAACACTCGGCCGCCACCCCGGGCCCGATCACCTCGGAGAGCCCGTAGATGTCCAGCGCACGCAGCCCGAGCAGGTCCTCGATCCGGGCCCGCAACGCCGCCGTCCACGGCTCGGCGCCGAACAGCCCAGCCCGCAGCGTCAGCCCCGCACCCGGCCGCAACCCGGCCTCGGCCAGCGCCTCGCCCAGCCGGATCGCATACGACGGGGTACAGGCCAGAATGTCCGGCTGCAGGTCCCGGATCAGGGTGATCTGCCGCGGTGTCATCCCGCCCGAGACCGGCACCACGGCCGCACCTAGCTCTACCGCCCCCTGGTGAAAACCGAGACCGCCGGTAAACAGCCCGTAGCCGTAGGCGTTATGCATAATGCTGCCCGGGCCGGCTCCGGCGCCGGCTAGGGCACGGGCGCACACCTGGGACCAGACCTGCAGGTCGTTACGGGTGTAGCCGACCAGGGTCGGCCGCCCGCCGGTGCCGCTGGAGCCGTGAAAGACGACCACCTCGGACCGCGGCACGCCCAGCATGCCGAACGGGTACGCCGCCCACAGATCCTGCTTCCCGGTCATCGGCAGCCGGGGCAGGTCGGCCAGGCCCACGTCGGCGCCGCGGTCCACGCCCGCCGCCCGGAGCCGCCCGGCCTGCACCCCGGCCGCGGCCAGCAGCCGGTCGATCAGGCCGCGCAGCCGCTCCTCCTGCAGCTTGGCGCGCTGCTCGGCCGGCATCGACTCGGCGTCAGGCTCGAACATCATCGTTCTTCTCCCTCGCACGACCAACCCCAAGACCTTTATTGCATAACGCCAGCGCCGCGCTAGTCACTATCAACCGGACCCGGCCGCCCGGGACGGCTGCAACGCCCCGGCCGGCCCGGACCGCCCCCACCCCGAGCCCGGCCGTCACCGCGACTCAACCAAAACCAGCCGATTCACGGCTGAGCCACCCATCCGCTCAGGGAATTGGGGGGCTAGGCCGGCCGCCGCTGCTCCGGACACGACCTAGCATGGCTGCATGACCTCTGTGCCGGATCGTGCCCGCGTTCGCCTGCCCGGGATCAGCTCACGTGCCTACGAGCATCCCGCCGACCGGTCGGCGCTGGTAGCTTTGCGCAAACTCACCGGCTTCGACGCGCTGCTCCGCCGTCTGGCCTCCCTGTTCAGCGACCGGAGCCTGCGGCTGCTGTTCCTGGCCAGTTCGGTGCGGGCGTCCACCGACCAGTTCCCGGACCTGTACCAGCTGCTGCTGGACGGCGCCGCCATCCTGGACCTGCCCGAGGTGCCCGAGCTGTTCATCTCGCAGGACCCGATGCCGAACGCGATGACGCTCGGCTCGGACAAGCCGTTCATCGTGATCACGACCGGGCTGCTGAACCTGCTGGACGCCGAGGAGCACCGGTACGTGATCGGGCACGAGCTCGGTCACGTGCTGTCCGGGCACGCCGTCTACCGGACCATGCTGTACCACCTGACCCGGCTGGCCAGCCGGCTGGCCTGGTTCGCCGTCGGTTACATCGGGCTGCGGGTGATCATCGCCGGGCTGGAGGAGTGGTACCGCAAGTCGGAGCTGTCCTGTGACCGGGCCGGGGTGCTGGCCAGCCAGGACCCGGCCGCGGCGCGCCGGGCGCTGATGAAGATCGCGGGCGGGTCGCGGATCTCCGAGCTGAGCCCGGACGCGTTCCTGCAGCAGGCCCGGGAGTACGACGCGGTGCCGGATGTGCGGGAGGGCCTGCTCAAGCTGCTGCAGATGCAGGGCACCACGCACCCGTTCGCGGTGATCCGGTTCGCCGAGCTGAACCACTGGGTGGCCGATGGCGCCTACGAGGACATCCTGGCCGGTAACTACCCGCGCCGCGAGGAGGACAGCCAGACCAGGATCGGCGACGAGTTCCTGGCCGCGGCCCGGTCCTACCAGGAATCCTGGAACCGGTCCGAGGACCCGTTCATCGGCCTGGTCAAGTCGGCCGCGGAGACCGCGGCGGGCGCCGGGCAGTCGCTGTTCGAGGGCATCTTCGGGCGGCGCGGCGGTGGCGGTGGTTCGGGTGGCAGCGACAACTGAGCCGGGTGGCTGCTGGCCGGCCCCGGCGCGGCGCGCTGCGTGCTGGCCTGGAGGGGAGGTCAGCCGCGGCGGCGGCTGCTGGCCAGCAGGACCAGATCGTCCCGGTGCACGATCTCGCGTTCGTACTCCGGCCCCCACTGCGCGGCCAGGTCGCGGGTTGACCGGCCCATCATCGCGGGGATCTCGGCTGCGTCGTAGTTGACCAGCCCGCGCGCGATGACCTGACCGTTCGGATCGCAGAGGTCAACCGGGTCGCCGGCGTCGAAACCGCCTTCGACGCCGGTGATCCCGGCCGGCAGCAGGGACGCGCGGCCAGACCGGATGGCCGCCGCGGCGCCGTCGTCGAGCAGCAGCCTTCCCCGCCCCACGGCCGCGTGGGCCAGCCACAGCTGCCGGGCCCCGGGCCGCCGCCCTGGCGGGGCGACGAAGTAGGTGCCGACCGGCTGGCCGGCTAGCGCTTCCGGGGCCGCGGCCGCGCCGGCCACCACGGTCGGGATGCCCGCCTCGGTGGCCATCAGGGCCGCGTCCACCTTGGTCACCATCCCGCCGGTGCCGACCGCGATCGTGCCGCTCGCGCTGGCCTTGCCCAATGTGACCCCGGCCAGGTCGGCCTGGCTGCGCACCTCCGGGATCCGGCGGGCGCCGGGCCGCCGCGGGTCGCTGTCGTACAGCGCGTCCACGTCGGACAGCAGGATCAGCGCGCCCGCCCGGACCACGTGCGCGACCAGGGCGGCCAGCCGGTCGTTGTCGCCGAACCTGATCTCGTCGGTGGCCACCGTGTCGTTCTCGTTGACGATGGGCAGCACGCCCAGTTCCAGCAGCCGGCTCAGCGTCCGCTGGGCGTTCCGGTAGTGGCCGCGGCGCATCAGGTCGTCCGCGCTGAGCAGCACCTGCCCGGTCCGCACCCCGTGCCGGGCGAACGCGGCGCTGTACGTGGCCACCAGCAGCCCCTGCCCAACGCTCGCCGCCGCCTGCTGGGTCGCCAGGTCGCGCGGCCTCTTCGGCAGCCCAAGCGGGCTCAGCCCGGCGGCGATCGCCCCTGAGGAGACCAGCACGACCTGCTGGCCTTTTCTGGCCTGCGCGGCCAGCGCGTCGGCCAGCGCGGTGATCCGGTCCTGGTCGATGCCGCCCTGCGGCGTCGTCAGCGACGAAGACCCGACTTTAACGACAACCCGGGCTGCGGCGGCAATGTCCGCGCGCTCCGCGACGCGGTCGCCGTTCACCGCAGTCACACCTGCCTCACTAGCATCACAAGCCCCGCGGCCTCCTCCTTCACGTTAGTGATCAACTGATTGGTGTTGCTATGACGACACCAATCAGTTGATCACGAACCGGCGGCCTCGGGTGTGGGGCTGGTGGGATCACTGGGACAGTCTCCGGTCGGTGCCGCGGGGGCCTCGGCCGCGCTGCGGGCCCGCGGGCACGTTCGGGGCCCAGTCGAAGACGACCGCGTCGTCGCCGTTGCCGATCAGGACCTCGGCCCCGTCGTCCGCGCCCGCCTCGGCCAGCGCTTCCTCGACGCCCAGTTTGGCCAGCCGGTCGGCCAGGTAGCCGACGGCCTCGTCGTTCGAGAAGTCGGTCTGCAGCACCCAGCGCCACGGCTTGTCCCCGCGGACCAGGAACGTGTTGTCGCCGGTCCGCTCGATCTCGAAGTCCGGGCCGCCGGCGGGCTGGGGCCGGATCACCACCCGGCTGGGCTCGGCCGGCGGGGCGGCCGCGCGGACCTCGGCGACCACCGTGGCCAGCGCGAAGGCCAGTTCGCGGACGCCCTCCCGGGTGGCCGCGGAGATCTCGTAGGTGGCCAGCCCACGGTCGGCGAACGCCTGCCGGGCCCGGCTGGCGATCTCCCGGGCCTCCGGGACGTCAACCTTGTTCAGCGCGATGATCCGCGGCCGGCCGGTCAGGTCGGCGCCGGTGTCGCCGGAGTAGGCGGCGAGCTCAGCCTCGATCACCGCGTAGTCGGCGACCGGGTCGCGGTCCGGGTCCTGCGCCGGAGCGGCACAGTCGAGCACGTGCACCAGCACGGCGCAGCGCTCCACGTGCCGGAGGAAGTCCAGGCCGAGGCCCTTGCCCTGGCTGGCCCCGGGGATCAGCCCGGGCACGTCGGCCACCACGAACTGGGTGTCCCCCGCCTCGACCATGCCGAGATGCGGGGTGAGCGTGGTGAACGGGTAGTCGCCGACCTTGGGCTTGGCCGCGGACAGCGCGCCGATCAGCGAGGACTTACCCGCGTTGGGAAACCCCACCAGCCCGGCGTCGGCCACCGTCTTGAGCTCGAGCACCAGGGAGATCTCCACCCCAGGCTCCCCGCGCAGCGCGAAGCCGGGAGCCTTGCGCCGGGTCGAGGCGAGCGCCGCGTTGCCCAGCCCGCCCCGGCCGCCCTGGGCGGCGACGTACCGGGTCCCGGCGCCGATCAGGTCGGCCAGCACCTCGCCGTCTTCGGTCTTGACCACGGTGCCGTCCGGCACCCGGATGACCAGGTCCGCCCCGGCCGCGCCGTTCCGGTTCGAGCCGGAGCCCTGCTTGCCGTTGCTGGCCCGGCGGACCGGGCGGCGGTGGAAATCGAGCAGGGTGGCCATGCTGGGGTGAACTTCCAGGATGACGTCACCGCCGCGGCCGCCGTTGCCGCCGTCCGGGCCGCCCAGCGGCTTGAACTTCTCCCGGTGCACCGAGGCGCAGCCATGGCCGCCATCACCTGCCTTGGCCCGCAGGAGTGCCCGGTCCGCGAACTCAGCCATGGCCCTCCTTCCTGGGCTCTGACATGCGTCAGGGGC
>DATCUG010000062.1:0-18830 GCA_036567525.1 Streptosporangiaceae bacterium
GAAGCTGGCCACGTCCACGCCGAGCAGCTTCAGCTTGGTGGACGTGTCCGCGCCGGCGAAGCTGGCCGCGCCGCCGGTGAGCCGGTCGGCGAGCACCTCGGCCATCGCGTATCCCGGGGGGACCAGGCCGTAGACGCGGCCGCCGATGCACGCGACTCGGCCGAGAACACGGTGACCCGCCAGGCCCGGCCGGTGTCGCGCTCCCGCAACGCCTCGACCAGGCGCTGCCCGACCATCCCGTTCCCGGCCACGACCAGATGGCGCTCCCCTGCTTCATGCCGCATGCCCGGCTCCTTCCTCCGGCTCCGCGTCGGCAGCGGACAGCCAGTCCACGATTCCCTCGACCGCGTCCCGGCACATGCCGCAGCCCGTGGTGGCCCGGGTCACGGCCGCGATCTCAGCCGGCCGCCGGGCCCCGCTCTCCCAGGCCGCGCAGATGGCGGCCTTGCTCACCCCGTTGCAGTGGCAGATGGTGGCCCGGCCGGGCAGCCTGGTCGGCGACACCCCGGCCGCGGCCCCGCCAGTCCGGCCGAGCAGGAGTGCGGCGCGGTCGGCCGGCAGGGCGCTGCCCCGGTCGAACAGCTGGGCCAGCGTCCCGGCCGCGGCTGTGTCGCCGAGCAGGATCGCGCCGGCCAGCTGGCCGCTGCGGACCACCAGCTTCTGGTAGACACCGCGCGCGCTGTCGGTGAACCGGACCACCTCGACATCGCTGGCGGTGGCGCCGGACGCGCCACCGCCAGCGTCGTCAGCCTCGTCCTCGGTAAGCGCGGCCTCGCCCAGGCAGGCCAGCTCGACGCCCGCCGCCTTGAGCCGGGTCACCGGCACCGAGCCTGGATAGCTGGCCAGGTCGGACGGCCGGGCAATGCCCCAGGCGGCCACCTTGGCCTGCTCCCAGGCCGGCGCGACCAGCCCGTAGCCGCGGCCCCGGTGCTCGGCGCAGTCACCGATGGCGAAGATCGACGGATCGCTGCTGCGCAGCTGGTCGTCCACCACCACCCCGGTGCCGACGGCCAGCCCGGCCGCCCGGGCCAGGTCCGTTCTCGGCCGCACCCCGCAGCACAGCACCAGCAGGTCAGCATCCAGCACGGTGCCGTCGTCCAGCCGCACGGCATGCAGCCGCGTCCCGCCGAGCACGGCCGCGATCCCGGCGCCCCGGTGCACCCGCACGCCGAGCCCGCGGACGGTGCGGCCGAGCACGGCCGCGGCCGCGGCGTCCAGGTCCCGTTCCATCAGCTGCCGGCCGCGCTGTACCAGGGTGACCGGCAGGCCGCGGCCAGCCAGCGCCCGGGCCGCTTCCAGGCCGAGCACCCCGCCACCCAGCACCACCGCGCTGGCCGCGTCGCGGGCCAGCCGGTCGATGGCCGCACAGTCGGCGCGGGTGCGGAACGGCACCGCGCCGGGCAGCAGCCGGCCGTGCGGGCCGGCCAGCCCATCGACGGGCGGCAGCACCGGGTCGGCGCCGGTGGCCAGGACCAGCACGTCGTACGGCAGCACGCTGCCGTCATCCAGCCAGGCGAGCCGGGCCGGGCGGTCGATCCTGGTCACCGTGGCGGGCGCGCGCAGCCGCACTCCGTTGGCCCGGTACCAGCCGGGTCCGGCCAGCTCGATGCTGTCCGCCGGGCAGTGGCCGGCCAGCAGGTGCGACAGCTGGATCCGGTTGTAGGCGCCGCCGGGCTCGGCGCCGGCCACGGTGATCACCAGCCGCCGGTCCAAGTCGGCCGCGAGCACCTCCTGCACCAGCCGGAAGCCCGCCATCCCGTTGCCCGCGACGACCAGGTGCCGCGGCTGCCGTCCGGGCATCAGGCGGTCACCTCGCCCGGCACCCCGGCCAGCACCGGTTCCAGCCGGACCGCGCACACCTTGAACTCCGGCATCCGGGACACCGGATCCAGCGCTGGGTTGGTCACCCGGTTCGCCGCCGCCGCGCCACCCCAGTGAAACGGCATGAACACGGTGTCCCGGCGGATCGTGCCGGTCACCCGGACCAGGCCTTCCGCGGCACCGCGCCGGCTGGTCACCCGGACCCGGTCCCCGTCGGCCAGCCCGCAGGTGGCGGCGAGATCCGGGTGCATCTCGACCTGCGGCTCGGGTTGCGCCTCGCGCAGCGCCCGGACCCGCCGGGTCTGTGCCCCCGACTGGTAGTGCGGCAGTAGCCGCCCGGTGGTCAGGTACACCGGGTACTCCGCATCCAGTTCCTCGGCCACCGGGCGGTGCCCGCCCGCACTGGCCTGGCCCAGCTCGGTGAACACCGCCTCCGGTTCAGCCGGCCAGCGGGCCGGCGCGCCCAGCCGGGCGGCCAGCGCCGAGATGACTTCCAGGTCGGTGCGCACGCCGGGCGGCGGTGCGGCAGCCCGGTGGCGCAGCAGCACCCGGCCCTCCAGGTTGGTGACCGTGCCGGTTTCCTCCGCCCACTGCGCGACCGGCAGCACCACGTCGGCCAGCGCTGCGGTCTCCGACGGGACGAGGTCACAGACGGCGAGAAAGTCCAGGCTGGCCAGGCGCCGCCCGATCCGGGCGGCGGACGGCGCGGACACCGCCACGTTGCTGCCCATCACGAGCAGCACCCGCGGGCCGCCCGGGGTGCCGAGCGCGTCCAGCAATTCGAACGCCGACCGGCCCGGCCCGGGTATCAGCGCCGGGTCGATTCCCCACACCGCCGCAACGTGGGCCCGGGCAGCCGGGTCGTCGATCCGCCGGTAACCGGGCAGCTGATCCGCCTTCTGCCCGTGCTCCCGGCCGCCCTGCCCGTTGCCCTGCCCGGTCAGGCAGCCGTACCCGCTGCCCGGGGTGCCGGGCAGGCCAAGCGCGAGGGCCAGGTTGATCAGCGCGGAGACCGTGTCCACCCCCTTGCTGTGCTGCTCGGCGCCGCGCGCGGTCAGCACCATGGCCCGGTCCGCGGCGGCCAGCAGCCGGATCGCCGCGCGTTGCTGGGCCACCGGAACCCCGGTGATCCGCTCCACCCGCTCCGGCCAGTAGGCGGCGGCTACCCGGCGGACCTCGGCGAATCCTGACGTCCGTGCCTCGATGTACGCCGGGTCGATGTGCCGCTCGGCAATCGCGATGTGCAGCAGGCCGTTGGCTAGGGCAAGGTCCGTGCCCGGGGTCAGCTGCAGGTGCAGCGCGGCCCGGCGCGCGGTGGGGGTGCGCCGGGGGTCAGCCACGATGAGCGCGCCGCCGTTGTCCTGCAGCTCGGCCAGCCACCGGGTGAATGGCGGCATGGTCTCCGCCGGATTGCCGCCGGCCAGCAGGATCGCGCCCGCCGCCGCGACGTCGGGCAGCGGGAACGGCAGCCCCCGGTCGATGCCGAACGCCCGGATGCCGGCCGCCGCGGCCGAGGACATGCAGAACCGGCCGTTGTAGTCGATGTTCGGCGTGCGCAACGCGACCCGGGCGAACTTGCCCAGCGCGTACGCCTTCTCGTTGGTCAGCCCGCCGCCGCCGAACACGGCCACGCTATCCAGCCCATGTGCGGCCTGGGCCCGGCGGATCGCGGCGCTGATCCGGTCCAGCGCCTCGTCCCAGCTAGCCGGTTCCAGCGGCGCGCCGCGCCCGGCCCGGACCAGCGGCGTGACCAGCCGGTCCGGCGCGTCCAGCAACTCGGCCGCGGTCCAGCCCTTCTGGCACAGCCCGCCACGGTTGGTCGGGAAGTCCCGGCTGCCCACCGCCAGCCGGCTGCCCTGATCGCTGGCCGGTGGCCGCAGGGTCATACCGCACTGCAGAGCGCAGTACGGGCAGTGCGTGAGGACGTCGGCGGCGGGCACCTTCCCACCGTGCGGGTGCCTCGTTATCCGCAGCCTTCGGCCGCGTTACATCCGGGAAACGTCTACCTCTCCGCCCCGCGCCGCCGGCGGTGCGGCGGTTCAGGCGGAGCCGCAGCCCTCGCGGTGACCTTCGCTGGTCACCGCGCCGCACTCGGGGCAGACCAGATGGGCGTAGCAGGCGGCCTCGCCCGCCTCGGCGGACGGATCTTTGTCTCGTTCGCGGAGCAGGCCGGCCAGCACGGCGGCCTCGCTGTGCGCGGCGTCCCGGGTCGCGGTCAGCAGCGTGACCGGCCCGGCCGCGGCCTGGCCGGCCAGGTGCTCCAGCGCGGCCCGCGGTGTGCCGCTGGACAGCTCGGCCGTGTAGCGGCGGCAGAACTCCGCGAACTTAGCCGGATCGTGCGCGTACCACTTGCGCAGCTCGGTGGACGGGGCCACATCCTTGGCCCACTCGTCCAGGTGGGCCGCGTCCTTGCGCAGCCCGCGCGGCCAGAGCCGGTCGACCAGCACCCGGGTGCCGTCGTCCGGCTCTGGTTCTTCATAGACCCGGCGGACCTGGACCTGTGGCGGCATGACCTGGCCCTCCCCTCGGGGGCTTCGGCGGTTGGACCCGCTACCCGTATGATGGGGCACAGGCCGAGAGGCGCTGCAACGGGGTCTACCCGCCACGCTCGGCCTGCACCACCTCGGCAAGGGCGCCTCCTGTTACAGGAGGTGACCCGAACCCAATGTCAGGATCAGCGACCGGGCAGGCGCAGGCCCTGCGCGAGCTTCTGGACCAGCGAATCGTGGTGCTCGATGGTGCTTGGGGCACCATGCTCCAGTCGATCGGCCTCGGCCCGGACGACTACCGGGGCGGCCGTCTGCGCGATCACCCCCGGGACGTGACCGGCGACCCGGATCTGCTCAACCTGACCCGGCCTGACCTGGTGCGCGACGTGCACCGGCAGTACCTGGCGGCGGGCGCCGACATCACCACCACCAACACGTTCACCGCGACCAGCATCGGCCAGGCGGATTACGGCCTGCAGCCGCTGGTGCGCGAGATGAACCTGCGTGGAGCCGAACTGGCCCGGCAGGCCGCGGACGAGGCGGGCGGGCGGTTCGTGGCCGGCTCGGTGGGCCCGCTCAACGTCACCCTGTCGCTGTCCCCCGAGGTGGACAACCCGGCGTACCGCGCGGTGAGCTACGACCAGGTGTACACCGCGTACGCGGAGCAGATCGAGGCGCTGGCCGAGGGCGGCGTGGACCTGCTGCTGATCGAGACGATCTTCGACACGCTGAACGCCAAGGCGGCCATCGCGGCCGCCCGGGACGTGGCCGGCCAGCTGCCACTGTGGATCTCGGTGACGATCGTGGACCTGAGCGGGCGCACCCTGTCCGGGCAGACGGTGGCCGCGTTCTGGCGGTCGGTCGAGCACGCCCAGCCGTTGCTGACCGGGGTGAACTGCTCGCTGGGCGCGGCCGAGATGCGCCCGCACATCGCCGAGCTGGCCCGGCTGGCCGGCACGTACACGGCCTGCCACCCCAATGCCGGCCTGCCGGACGCGTTCGGCGGCTACGACCAGGCGCCGGAGGAGACCGCGCGGCTGCTCAGCGGGTTCGCCGAGCAGGGCATGGTGAACGTGGTCGGCGGCTGCTGCGGCACGACGCCCGAGCACACCGCGCGGATCGCGGCGGCCGTGGCCGACCTGCCACCACGGCCGGTCCCGGCGGAAGCCGCGCGCACCCGGTTCAGCGGTCTGGAGCCGTTCGAGATCGGCCCGGACACCGGGTTCGTGATGATCGGGGAGCGCACCAACGTGACCGGGTCACGGCGGTTCCGCCGCCTGATCGAGTCCAATGACTACCAGGCCGCGGCGGCGGTGGCGGTGGAGCAGGTGCGCGGCGGGGCCAACCTGCTCGACGTGAACATGGACGCCGACCTGCTGGACAGCGAGCAGGCGATGACCACGTTCCTGAACCTGATCGCGACCGAGCCGGAGGTGGCCCGCATCCCGGTGATGATCGACAGCTCGCGGTGGAGCGTGCTGGCGGCCGGGCTGCGCTGCGTGCAGGGCAAGGGCGTGGTCAACTCGATCAGCCTCAAGGAAGGCGAAGGCCCGTTCCTGGACCAGGCCCGGCGGATCCGGCAGCACGGCGCCGGCGTGGTGGTGATGGCGTTCGACGAGCAGGGCCAGGCGGACTCCACCGAGCGCAAGGTGGCCATCTGCGGCCGGGCCTACGACCTGCTCACCCAGCAGGCCGGCTTCGCGGCCGAGGACATCATCTTCGACCCGAACGTGCTGGCCGTGGCGACCGGGATCGCCGAGCACAACGGCTACGCCAAGGCGTTCATCGAGGCGCTGCCGCTGATCAAGCAGCGCTGCCCCGGGTCCCGGACCAGCGGCGGCATCTCCAACCTGTCGTTCGCGTTCCGCGGCAACGACGTGGTCCGGGAGGCCATGCACTCGGCGTTCCTGTTCCACGCGGTGCGGGCCGGCCTGGACATGGGCATCGTCAACGCCGGGCAGCTCGCGGTGTACCAGGACATCCCGGCCGACCTGCTTGAACTGGTCGAGGACGTGCTGTTCGACCGGCGCCCGGACGCCACCGACCGGCTAGTCGCGTTCGCCGAGACGGTGCGCGGGCCCGGGGCCAGCCGCACCGTGGACCTGTCCTGGCGGGAGGCGCCGGTGCCCGAGCGGCTGAGCCACGCGCTGGTGCACGGCATCACCGACTTCATCGAGGCCGACACCGAGGAGGCCCGGCAGGCCGCGGCCCGTCCGCTGGACGTGATCGAGGGCCCGCTGATGGATGGCATGAAGATCGTCGGCGACCTGTTCGGCTCGGGCAAGATGTTCCTGCCGCAGGTGGTCAAGAGCGCCCGGGTGATGAAGCGCGCGGTCGGCTACCTGGAGCCGTTCATGGAAGCCGAGAAGGAGCAGGCCCAGCGGGACGGCCAGGCTGGGGCCGGCCGCGGCCAGGGCAAGGTCGTGCTGGCCACGGTCAAGGGCGACGTGCACGACATCGGCAAGAACATCGTCGGGGTCGTCCTCGGCTGCAACAACTATGAGGTCATCGACCTCGGCGTGATGGTCCCGGCCGACGTCATCCTGGACACCGCGGTGGCCGAGGGGGCCGACATCGTCGGGCTGTCCGGGCTGATCACCCCATCGCTGGACGAGATGGTCGGCGTGGCCACCGAGATGCAGCGCCGGGAGCTGAGCCTGCCGCTGCTCATCGGCGGCGCCACCACGTCACGGCAGCACACCGCGGTCCGGGTGGCCCCGGCCTACGGCGCCACCACGGTGCACGTGCTGGACGCGTCCCGGGTCGCCGGAGTGGTCTCCGACCTGCTGGACGACGACCGGTCCCGGGTGCTGGTCGCGGCCAACCACGCCGAGCAGGAGCGGCTCCGCGAGCAGCACGAGCAGACCCGGCGGGTGCCGTTGCTGCCGCTGAGCAAAGCCCGGGCCAACTACGAGCAGGTCAGCTTCGCAGACCTGCCGGTGCCCGCGTTCACCGGGGTGCGCACCGTGACGCCGGACCTGGCCGCGCTGCGCGAGATGATCGACTGGCAGTTCTTCTTCCTGGCCTGGGAGCTCAAGGGCAAGTACCCGGCCATCCTGGACCAGCCGGCCGCACGTGACCTGTTCGACGACGCGAACACCCTGCTGGACAAGATCATCACCGAGGGGCGGCTGACGGCGAGCGGCGGGTACGGCTTCTGGCCCGCGCACGCCGACGGCGACGACCTGGTCATCGAGCCGGGCGGGGTGGCCAGCGTCCGGCTGCCGATGCTGCGCCAGCAGACGGCCAAGCCGGACGGCCGGCCCAATCGCTGCCTGGCCGACTATGTCGCGCCCGGCGGGGATCACCTGGGCGGGTTCGCGGTGGCCATTCACGGCGCGGCCGAGCTGGCGGCCCGGTTCGAGGCGGAGCGCGACGACTATCAGTCGATCATGGTCAAGGCGCTGGCCGACCGGCTGGCCGAGGCGTTCGCCGAGCACACCCACCTGCAGGCCCGGCGGGACTGGTTCGAGCCGGGCGCCGACCCGGCTCTCGAGGACCTGCACGCGGAGCGCTTCCGCGGCATCCGGCCCGCGCTCGGCTACCCGGCCAGCCCGGACCACAGCGAGAAGCAGGAGCTGTTCCGCCTGCTCGGCGCCGGGCAGTTCGGCATGTGGCTGACCGACTCGTGCGCGATGAGCCCGGCGGCCAGCGTCAGCGGGCTGATCTTCGCCCACCCCGCGTCGCGTTACTTCACCGTGGGCCGGATCGGCCGCGACCAGGCCGCCGACTACGCGGCCCGGCGCGGCGTCCCGCTGGCCGAGGTGGAGCGCTGGCTGCGCCCCAACCTCGGCTATGAGCCGGAGTAATCCCTTTACCCGGCTGCGGACGACAGGTTGCCGATGACGGCCTGAGGCACGGTGGCCACCCGCTCGCGCTGCGGGAAGCTGCCGACCGTGACCCGGGCCACCTCGGCGCCGGTGGCGTAGCTGATCACGGACACCTGGTTGGCCGCGCTCAGCGACACGTAGCAGTAGTTCCCATCCGCGCTGGTGGTGGCCCAGTACGGGATGCTGCCGGTGGGATAGCTGACGGTGGCGGTGGTCTGCAGTGTGCTGGTGGACGCGATCTTCGTGTAGTCGTCGATCGTGCCCACGTCGCACAGCTTGCTGCCGTCACCAGACAGCGCGATGCCGTGGTGCGCGGAGTTCTGCGGGTAGCTGTCTGGGCTCTCCGCCGCCGCGGCGGTGCTGTATGGCTGCTGGACGGTGGCCAGCGTGGTGCTGGTGTTCAGGTCGTATTTGATGAACCCGTTCAGGTAGGACAGGTCGGCGTACATGGTGCTGCCGTCCGGCGCGATGACGAACGGGCGCACCCCGTACGGGAACGTCCACACCTTGACCACCTGCAGCGTGGCGGCATCGACCTTCTCCAGCTGCAGCTGGCCCTTGAGGGCGTTGAGTGCCTTGGGCAGCGCGGTGATGCCGATGCTCTCGTTGTAGATGTACTTGCCATCGGGGGTGTAGGTGTTCTGGTGCGGATACGTGCCGGTCGGGAATGTGCCCTCCGACGCGCCGGTCTGGGCGTTGAGCACCACGGCTTCCTGCGCGGTGGTGGCCGAGATGACCAGCTGGCTGCCGTCCGGGGACAGCGCCAGGTGGTCGGAGTGGATGCCGGGCATCTGGAACGTCCACAGCTCCTGGTGGGTTTCCAGGTTGAACGCGGCCACGTCGTCCAGGTTGCCCCGGGACACGTAGATGGTCGTGCCGTCGGGGGAGATCGCGAAATCGTCGATGTACCGGGTGCCGCCCACGGCCGGGTCGACGGTGGCCTCGTCCGCGTTGGCGATCGCGTAGTTGGCCCACTGCACCGGGGTCCAGCTGGCCTGCAATTGCTGCAGGTCCGGGATCACGCTGAACGAGCCCAGGTTGGCCAGCGTGCTCGCGTCGATGAAGCTGACCGTGCCGGCCACCGCGTTGCCGACCATCAGCACGCTGCGGGTGGAGGCGGCGCTGGCGGGGCCGGCCGGCAGGCCGGCCAGGGCCGCGGCCGCCAGCAGGCTGGCGGCCGCGCCCAGCACGGCCCGGGATCTCCGGCGGAGGCCGGGTCTGCATGTCATTGCGGGATACCTCCGGTTAGCAGTTACTGGGCGGGGTGACACCGGCGAACCGGTCGCCGATCCAGCCGACCACCTGGCTCTGCGCCTCGACCTGGGTCAGTACGTGATCGCCGGCGTATCCGGTCAGCTCGGTCTTGACGCCCATCGCGCAGTACTGGCTGTGCAGCGTGCTCTCCACGCTGTACGGGATGACCTCGTCCAGCAGCCCGTGGTACTGGAGCAGCGGGACGGCGGGCTTCATCGTGCCCAGGTTGTTGGCGTCGAGCACCGTCTTCCAGGCCGGCTCGGTGATCGGGTTCACCCCGCCCACCGTGTAGTCCTGGATGCTCTTGCCCGCGTAGCTGGCCAGCGCCTGGAGCTGGCACATGGTGTCCAGGCTGGCCAGGGCGGCCTGGCCGGCCGGGGTGAGCTCGGCGTTCAGGTCCAGCGACGGGTAGGCGGCGTTGAAGCCCAGTGCGGTGCCGGCCAGGAACGCGAAGAACGCGGTGCCGTTGATGTTGTCCGCGACCGCTTGCAGGTTGGCTGGAGTGCCGCCGGCCGCGACCCCGTCCAGCTTGAGCTCCGGGGCGTAGCTGGGCTGGAGCTGAGCGGCCCAGTCGCCGGCGCCGCCGCCCTGCGAGTAGCCCTCGATGGCCATCGGCGCGGTCGCGCTCAGCCCGGCCGCGCTCAGCCGGGTGGCGGCGCGCAGCGCGTCGAGTACCGCGTAGCCCTCGGGAATACCGACGTTGTAGGTCTCATCGCCGGGGGTGCCGAGCCCGGGGTAGTCGGTGATGACTACCGCCCAGCCCTTCCCGAGCAGGTTGTTGACGGCGAACTGCTCGTCGAAGTTGTTCGCCGCGATCTCCTTGGACGGCGCGCACTGGTCGCCCCAGCCCTGGGTGCCGGCCGCGTACGCGACGACCGGCCGGGTGCCGGAGTACGCCGTGGTCGGCACGATCAGCGTGCCGGACACCGCGGTGGCCGCACCGGTCACCGTGCTGGACAGGTACAGGATCTGCCACGCGTCGGTGCTGGCCACCGGTGAGGTGGCGGTGCGGGACCAGATGATGTCGCCGGGCTGGCCGGCGGGCAGTGGGTTCGGCGGGTCGTAGAACGCGTCCCCGGCCGGGGCCGGCAGCTCACCGGCCGCGGTGACCGCCGCGGGCCGGGCCGGGGCGCCGCTGGCGGCGGCGGCCGGGATGGCCGGGGCCAGCGCGCCGAGCAGGGCCAGCCCGGCGGCGGCTGGGATGGCCCGGAGCAGCGCTCGTGCCGGGGGCCGGCCGCGGCGGGCCGGCCATGCTGATGGGGGTAACCCTGATCCTGCTGAACCTGCCATCGGCTGACCTCTTTCTGGGTGAGCAGGGCCATGTCCCGCTGGACAGTCGGCGGCCAGCCAGGCCGCTAGCTACCGGCGGGTAGCCAGAATTTACTCCCGAGTAGCTTTTCTGAAAAGACCCGGATTTACAGATTCACTGGCCGCGGGCGGGCCGGATCGACCGGCCGCACGTCGCCGCGGGCGGGCGGTCGTGAAAGTTTCATATTTCCGCGACATGCCGGGCGCGGAGCGGCCAGCAGATGGCGGCGGCCGGCCCCGGCGGCCACCCCGGCCGGGCTGAACCGCCGTGCAGCCGACCCGGACACGGGTGATACTCGGTGCATGCTGGAGTATGAGCGGCTGGGGGCCAGCGGCATGACCGAACCAGATCCCGAAGTACCACTGCGCAAGCTGCCCGCGGCGGAGCGGAACGCGATCCGGATCGGCCGCATCCTGGACGCGGCCGGGCTGCTGGTGGCCGAGCGCGGCTACGAGAAGATGACCACGTCGCAAGTCGCGCTGCGCGCCGGGGTGTCACCCGGGGTGCTGTACCAGTTCTTCGCGGACAAACGGGAGATCATGCAGGCGCTGGCCGCGCGCAACCTGGACCGCTACCTGGCCCGGGTGGAGGGCGCCATCCGGTCCGGCCGGCTCGAGAACTGGCCGGCCACGGCGGACGCCGCGGTGGACCTGTTCGTCGCGATGTGCCGGGAGGACCCCGGCTTCCTGGTGGTGCGCTTCGGCGACGTGGCCGACGTGCACCTGCTCGGCGCCACCGGCGACAACGACTCGCACCTGGCCGGCCGGCTGGGCGAACTGCTGGCCGCCGAGCACGGCGACGATCCCAGCCTGCCTTCGGAGCAGTCTCTGGTCATCGCCATCAAGATCGCGGACGCGCTGGTCAAGTTCGCGTTCGCGGCGCACCCGGATGGCGACGACGAGATCATTCAGCATGCCAAGCAGCTGATCCGGATGCATCTGGAGCTGGCCAACAGCGGCGAAGCCGGGGCGGAATGACGCCGCGGATCGGCGTCCGGGAGCGGCGCGCCCGGCTGGGCCTGCGGCACCGGCTGGCTCCGGGCAGCCAGCCCGCCGCCCAGCCCGGCGGGCCGGCCGAGGTGGCCGGGTCGCTGGTCGCGGTGCACGGCACCGACCCGTCCTCGGTCTACCTGGGCATCCTGGCCCGGCTGGCCGGCGGCGGCGTGACCGATGTGGAACGCGCCCTGTACCAGGACCGGACCCTGATCCGGCTGCTCGGCATGCGCCGGACCGTGTTCCTGGCCACGCTGGACAACGCGGCGCTGATCCAGGCCGCCTGCGGCCGGGCGGTGGCCGCCCGGGAGCGGCGCAAGCTGCTCGGCTACCTGGCCGAGTCGGACGTGGCCGACGATGTGCCGGGCTGGCTGGCCGAGGCCGAGCAGGCGGCGCTCAGCGCGCTGGCCGCCCGCGGCGAGGCGACCGCGGCCGACCTGGCCGGGGACGACCCGCGGCTGCGCACCCAGATCGTGCTGTCCCGGGGTAAGTCGTACGAAGGCCGGCAGAACGTGGCCAGCCGGGTGCTGTTCCTGCTGGCCGCGCAGGGCCGGGTGGTGCGCGGCCGGCCGCGTGGCTCGTGGACCTCGCACCAGTACCGGTGGTCGCCGATGGAGCTGTGGTGCCCGGGCGGGCTGGCCGACTGGCCGACCGAGGCGGCCGAGGTCGAGCTGGCCCGGCGCTGGCTGCACGCCTATGGCCCGGCCACCCCCGGCGATCTGCGCTGGTGGGCCGGCTGGGGCAAGACCCAGCTCAGCCGGGTGCTGACCGAGCTGAAGCCAGCCGAGGTGGACCTGGACGGCGAGCCCGGCATCGCGCTGGCCGACGACCTGGCGCCCGTCCCCGAGGTGGCGCCGTGGGCCGCGCTGCTGCCCGGGCTGGACTCCACCCCGATGGGCTGGCAGCAGCGGGACTGGTTCCTCGGCGAGCACGGGCCGCGGCTGTTCGACAGCTCGGGCAACATCGGCCCGACCATCTGGTGGGACGGGCGGATCGTCGGCGGCTGGGCCCAGGATCGCGGCGGCGAGATCGTCTGCCGGTTCCTGGAAGACGCCGGGTCCGCGGCCGCCGCCGCGGTCGAGGCCGCGGCGCAGCGGCTGGCCGCCCAGCTCGGCGGCGTCCGGCTGTCCGCCCGGACCCGCGGCCGCACCTGGCTGGAGCAAGAACTAGCCACCTGACGCCCGCACCCGGAGCCACTCCCGGCCAGCGCCCGCGGCCACTCCCGGCCAGCGCCTGCGTTGACATATTCCCATATCGGTATATGATCGTGGCATGGCTAGGGCAGCGACCACGGCGGACGCGTTCAATGCGGTCGCTGAGCCGCGGCGGCGGCAGATCCTGGACGTCCTGGCCGGGGGAGAGCGGCCGGTGAACGACCTGGTCGACCTGCTCGGCCTGGCCCAGCCGCTGGTCTCCAAGCACCTGCGGGTGCTGCGCGAAGTCGGCCTGGTGGAGGTCCGCGAGCACGGGCGGCAGCGGCTGTACCGGCTCAACGCCCAGCCGCTCAAGCCGATCCACGACTGGGTGCAGGCCTACCAGGACCTGTGGACCGAGCGGTTCACCAGGCTGGACACGGTGCTAACAGAACTCACGGACACGGAGGACAGAGACAATGGCAGCAGCGACACATAGTGCGGTGGTCACGCTCCCGGCGAGCACCCAGATCATGATCACGCGGCAGTTCGCCGCGCCGCGGCACCTGGTCTACCGGGCCTGGACCACGCCGGAGCTGATCCGCCGCTGGTGGGCCGGCGACCGGGGCGAGGTCACCAGCGCCGAGGTGGACCTGCGGCCGGGTGGCCGGTGGCGCTACGTGATGACGGCCAACGGCGGCTTCGAGGTCGCGTTCCACGGCGAGTACCGGGAGATCGTCCCCGACGAGCGCATCGTGAGCACCGAGGTGTTCGAGGGGATGCCGGACGCCGCCGCGGTGAGCACGGCCACGTTCGCCGAGCAGGACGGGCAGACCATGCTGACCATCCTGGTCGAGCACACCAGCCAGGAGCACCGCGACATGCACCTGAACTCGGGCATGGAAGAGGGGATGAACGAATCCCTGGACCACCTGGAGCAGGTCGCGGCGTCGCTGCGCTGACCAGGCGATCCCGGCCCGGTGTTCCGCGGGCCGCCCGTGGTGGGCGGCCCGCGGATCAAGGCAGCGGCCGGTCAGTGGCAGAGCCCACGCGGGATGGACTTCCCGCAGTGGTTGTGCACGAACCGGTTGCCCCGCCCGGTGCCGTCCCAGATCAGGTCGGCTGGGCGGTTGCGGAAGGCCCAGTTGGCCGCGATGGTGTCGTGACTCGGGTTGGCGCCCTTGGTGACCCTGGCCGCGCTGGCCACCACGATGCCGCCCGAGTTGAGCTGGCGGCCGTGGTTGCCGCGCACGACGTTGTGGATGACCAGGCTGTGCGTCGCCCCGAGCAGCAGGATCCCGCCGCCCTTAATGTTGATCGGCACGTCGCCGTGCTTCGGGCAGAACTTGTTGTTCCGGATGACGGAGTTGTGCGCGATCCGGGTGTTACCGGCCCCGCCGCGCTGCCCATCATCCAGCACGAAAATGCCCTGGCAGTTTCCGGTGACCAGGTTATGCGACACCGTCACGTGCCGGGCATGCCGGACGAAGATGCCGAACTCATTGCCTTCCGCGATGTCATTGCGCACCACGGTGTCGGCGAGTGGCGAGTCACCGACATAGAAGCCGGCCTCATGGTTACCGACCGCGATGTCGTTGGTGAAAACGGTGTGCGTGGAAACGAACCGCGAAATCCCGTAATCCCCGTCGTGGAACGCGGAGACCCCGGTGACGGTCAGCCCGTTGGTGCCGTAACCGAAGACGCCGTTGCCGGAGAAGCCGGCCACGTAGATGCCGGTCACCCGGACGCCGCGGACGCGCTGGAAGACCGCCCCGGTCTCCGGGTCTAGCTTCTTGGCCAGCACGCACACCCCGGTGACCCCGAAGTTGCTGCTGCATATCGTGCGCGGCCGGTGCCGCGGCGGCCGGAGCACCGTGCCGTGCAGCGAGTTGCCCGCGCCGCGCAGCGTGATCCGGTCCTTGCGGATCTCGACCGCCTGGTGATACACGCCCTTCCTGAGCACGATCGTGGTGCCCGGGTGAGCCCGGTTGACCGCTCGCTGGATGGACTGGTTAGGCCCGACGACGATGACCGACCGGGCCGCTGGGCCGGCCTGCCTCGCGGCCACCGACGCAGACGCGGCAGCGGCGGAAAGCATGGTCATGGTAATGACTGTTGTGGTGGCGCACGCACCTATGATGAATTTGCGCACCAAAAGCCCCCCTAGCGCGAAATTCGCGCTGGTCCCCCCTGGACCGACGCATCACGGGGACATTATCGGAGCGCATGCCCGCTGGCAAGACTATGGTCAGCGGGATGGCAGCCGGACAATGGAGACGAAAAACTCATCGATCGACTTGATTGCGTGCATGAACTTGTACACATCCACCGGTTTCTGCACGTACGCATTGGCGTGCAGATGGTAGCTCTGCGCGATGTCCTTTTCGGCGGCCGACGTGGTCAGGATGACCACCGGGATCGTGGCCAGATCGGGATCCGCCTTCACCTCGGCCAGCACTTCCCGGCCATCCTTCCTGGGCAGGTTCAGGTCGAGCAGGATCAGGCCCGGGCGGTCGGCGTCGGCGTACGGCGGCTCGCGGCGCAGGTAGGCCAGCGCCGCCACCCCGTCGTCGACCACGTGCAGGTCGTTGCTGAGCTTGCTGGCCTGCATCGACTTCCTGGTCAGCGCCACGTCGCCAGGGTCGTCTTCCACCAGCAGCACCGAGACCGGGGAAACCGGCTGTGCTGCACTCATCCTTGCCCCCCATCTCCGGCCGGGTAGGTCCAGCAGAACGTGCTGCCCGCGCCCGGCTTGGACTCCAGCCAGATCCGCCCGCCATTCGATTCCACGATCTTCTTGCACACCGACAGCCCGATGCCGGTTCCCGGATACCGGGACCGGGCGTGCAGCCGCTGGAAGACGCCGAAGATCCGGTCGGCGTACTCCCGGTCGATGCCGATGCCGTTGTCGGACACCGCGAACCGCCAGTCACCGTTGTCCCGCACCGCGGATATCTCGACCCGGGGCGGCTCGTCGCCATGGAACTTGATCGCGTTCGTCACCAGGTTGCTGAACAACTGCACCTGCTCGGCCTGCTGGGCGCGCACCACGGGCAGCCGCCCGGACACCACGACTTCGGCCCCGGTCTCCTCGATGGCCAGGGCCAGGTCCAGCCGCACCCGGTCGATGACCCGGTGGCAGTCCACCGCGCTGGGCGCCTGCTCGCTCCGGCCGACCCGGGACAGCGTCAGCAGGTCATTGATCAGCTGCTGCATCCGCTTCGCACCGTCCACCGCGTACGCGATGTACTCCTCGCCCTCCTCGTCCAGCTGCCCCTGATAGTGATCGGCCAGCAACTGGCAGAAGCTGGACACCTTGCGCAGCGGCTCCTGCAGGTCATGCGACGCGACATAGGCGAACTGCTCTAGTTCCCGGTTGGATGCCTCCAGTTCGCGGGTCCGCACCTGCAGCGCCCGCTCGCTGCGGAGCCGGGCCGAGATGTCCCGGGCCACCGTCGAGATCTCGGCTACCTCGCCGTCCTGGCCGAAGATGGGCGACAGGGTCAGCGACACGTCCGACCGGGTCCCGTCCTTGCTGACCCGGACCGTCTCCGCCCGGACCACCTGCCCGGTCCGGGCCACCTGCCCGATAAGCCGGGCATCCTCGCCGGCCCGGTCGGCGGGGGCGAGCACCGTCACCGGCTGCCCGATGATCTCCGCCGCCGAGTAGCCGTACAGCCGTTCCGCGCCCCGGTTCCAGCTCAGCACGCGGCCATCCAGGGACTTACCGAAGATGGCGTCGTCGGCGTGCTGCACGATCGCGGCCAGATGGCGGACCGCGGACTCCATGGCCCGCCAGTCCGGGCCGCCCGGGTCAGCCATGGTGGTCCCCGGCCGGGGCGGCCAGCACCTCGCGCACTTTAGCCAGCAGATCGGGATGGGTGAACGGCTTCTCGATCAGCTCCATCCTGGGCTGTACCGCGCCCGGCGCGCCAGACGGCAAGGTGCCCTGGGCGCTGAGCAGGCCCTGGGCGTACCCGGACATGAACAGCACCCGCAGGCCGGGCTGCATGCCGCGGAGCCGCTCGGCGACCTCGGTGCCCAGCATGTTCGGCATCATCACGTCGGTGAGCAGCACGTCGACCGGTTCTGGCTCGCGGGCCGCGATGGCCAGCGCCTCCTCGCCGCACGCCGCGGTGAGCACCCGGTAGCCGTGGCCGGCCAGCACCCGCCGGGTGGCCTCCCGGATGCTGGCCTCGTCCTCCACCACCAGCACCAGCTCACCGGAGCCGCGCAGCGGCTGGGCAGGCCCGGCCGCGGCTGGGCAGCGGGCCGCCGCCTCGGTCACCGGCAGCAGCACGGTCATCGTGGTGCCCCGGCCCGGGGCCGAGCTGACCTCGAGCCGGCCGCCGGCCCGCCGGATGATCCCGTGCACCGTGGCCAGGCCCAGGCCAGCACCCTGGCCACTCGGCTTGGTGGTGAAGAACGGCTCGAACACCCGGCTGGCCACCTCGGGCCGCATGCCGCCGCCGGTGTCGCCGACCTCCAGCCGGGCGAACCGGCCCGGCCGGCCGCAGTCCAGCCCGGGCAGGTCCGGGTCATCGACCGCGGTGTCCGCCGTCCGGATCGTCAGCCGGCCACCGTCCGGCATCGCGTCCCGGGCGTTGACGGCCAGGTTGACCAGCACCTGTTCGAGCTGCCCGTGGTCGGCCAGCACCCGGCCGAGTTCCGGGTCCAGCTCCAGCCCGAGTTGGATCTGCGGGCCCATCGTGCGGCCGAGCAGGTCGGCCAGGCCGCGGATGACCTCGTTGAGGTCGAGCACCTGCGGCTCGGCCTGCTGGGTCCGCGAGTAGGCGAGCAGCTGGCGGGTCAGCGCGGCCGCCCGGTCGGCCGCGTTCTCCAGCTCCTCAAGGTCCTGGCTGACCTTGTGCCACTTAGCCGTGGGCGGTTCGCTGGCCACCTCCTGGTGCACGAACGAGGCGTAGCTGGAGATGACCGCGAGCAGGTTGTTGAAGTCATGGGCCATCCCGCCCGCCAGCTGGCCCAGGCCTTCCAGCCGCTGCGCCTCGCCGACCTGGCGTTCCAGCTGGGCCCGGTCAGCCAGGAACTCCAGCCGGGCCCGCTCCTCCTCGGCGGCCAGCCGCTGCGTGCTGTCCCGGATCACCGCCAGCACGCCGAACTGGCCGTCCTCCTCCGGGTCCGCGCCGCCCGGGATGGGTGCCAGGGATATCTCGGCGCGGAACGTGCTGCCGTCCCGGCGCCGTCCGGCCAGCTCGGCCTGGGCCGCACCCATCGGCCGGCGGCCGGGCGCGGCCTGGTAGGCCTCCCGGGCCTGCCGGTGCCGGGCCCGGGCGGACTCCGGGATCAGCACCTCCACCGGCAGCCCGGCCAGCTCGCCGGGCGGGTAGCCGAACAGCCGCCCAGCCAGGGTATTCACGAGACTGATCCGGCCGTCCGGGTCCACGCAGACCACGGCGTCGGGCACGGCTTCGAGCACCGCCGTGAACTCGGCGGTACCCCACGCCACCGCTCGGACCATGGGCATCGCCTCACTGGTCAGCAGGATGTTACGCTTAGTCTAACATTGATAACTCATAGTAGTTATAGACCGTAGCGAAGGTGTCCCAGTGCTGGCCAACGGCGATACCGGTGACCAGGCACCGTTGCACATCCTCCTGGTGGAAGACGATCCCGGGGATGCCCTGCTCACCCAGAGGCTGGTCTCCCGGGCTGGCCTGAACACGCTCTGGTCGGTGGCCGGCCGGCTGTCGGACGTCGATTTTGGCCTGCTGGACAACTGGGCCGACTGCGTCCTGGTCGACCTGGGCCTGCCGGACTGCGATGGCCTGGAAGCGGTGGGCGCGATCCAGCGGCGGGCGCCGCGGCTGCCGGTCGTCGTGGTGAGCGGCAACCACGACCGTGAGCTCGCCCTCCGCGCGGTGCACGCCGGCGCGCAGGACTACCTCGTCAAGGACACCATCACCGGCGAGCTGCTCGAGCGCTCGATCCGCTACGCGATCGAGCGCAAGCGAGCCCAGCGCACCCAGCAGCAGCTGCGAGAG